>JAHEKL010000152.1 GCA_024638345.1 Gammaproteobacteria bacterium
TGTTCGGACGCCTCGCCGGTATCCATGCGGCGTTGAACGATGGGGACAGCTGAAGGGGACGGTGAACGAACCCCACAGTCTTCGGCTGGAGATCACCGACTGGTTCCCGGAGAGCGTAGCTGCAGGTGAAGTACTGAGTCTTCGGGTTCGTGCCGAGTGTGCATCGGGGTGTGATCTCAGGGGTGGCAAGGTCACGATCCTGGCTCCGTACGGGCCAGTCGTGGCGGCGGAGCTCGGACCCAGTGACGACAGGACCTTCGAGACCGAAGAGCTCGTCATCCGGGCGCCACCGGAGGTAGGAGCTCACGACTGGGGCCTGTGGGTCGAAACACCCGAAGACGGACGCCAGGCTCACGCCGCAGAGCTGACTCTCTCGCCTTTTCGGACCGAAGCGCACAAGGCCAGCCTCGCGGCATGGGACGTACCGTCCCCGACGGTGATGGGCGAACCCCTTTCGATCAAGGTTGGGGTGAAGTGTGCCGAAGGATGCGACCTGCGGGGTGGGAAGATCCAAGTCCACGACGAATCGGACGAGAGACTCGCTTCAGCCGAACTCGGTGAAGAGATCTGGCCCGGGTCGGATGCTCTCCACTGGACCGAGGTAGAGCTGATCGCGCCGGGAGGGGAAGGGCTCGTCTCGTGGATAGCCCGCTTCCCCGGTTCGGGGCTGGAGCTCCCGCACAACTCGGCCTCCTCCAGCTTCGGCTTTGCGACCACCAGATCCCCGGACCATCAACTCACGGTTGAGGTCGTCGAAGAGGGCTCAACCGTTCCCGTGTCGAAGGCGGAGGTGAGCCTCGGCGTCTATCGCGCGTCCACAGACCAATCCGGGCGTGCCACCGTAGCAGTGGCGGATGGAACCTATCAGCTCGTGGTCTGGAAGACCGGATACGAAGCGCCCCCCTCGACCCTTGTCGTATCCGACGATCTCACCATCAGAGTCGAGGCCGCTGTTCTTCCCGACAATTCCGACTGGGAGGACGACTGAGCGTACACCGTCCGATCGACCCATGCTGTGGATCGGCGGCGACGCTCGCCCATCGGGACGGACCGCTTCGAGATCCCGCCCTCGGGGCGGTATCAGTCGACAGTCGCTTCCTCCGTCGGCTCGGCCTCGAGACCGGGAATCAGCCCACCCGGCTCGGTCAGGGGAAGGATTTCCTCGTCGTAGAAGGTCTCCTCCACCATGAACTCGATCCCTGAGTATCGGTGGATGCCGGTACCCGCCGGAATCAGATGTCCGATGATGATATTCTCCTTCAATCCCTTCAGATC
Organism: Gammaproteobacteria bacterium; assembly: GCA_024638345.1. Lineage (GTDB taxonomy): Bacteria > Gemmatimonadota > Gemmatimonadetes > Longimicrobiales > Gaopeijiaceae > JAAXGI01. The sequence continues at coordinate 1,276 of JAHEKL010000152.1, forward strand.
GTCTCGTGCCCCTCGAACCGCGGCGTCCGTCAGAACCCGCGTGGTTTCCTGGAACGAAGCGGCCGAGATGAACGACTCGGTCGTCAGGCTGGCCTTCGTGATTCCGAGGAGGAGCGGCTCGGATCGGGCCGGCTTCGAACCTGCGTCGAGGGTCGCCTGGTTCACTTCCCTGAACTCGACACGGTCGACGTGCTCGCCCTCCAGAAGGGTCGTGTCGCCGGGGTCGATGATCTTCACCTTCTGAAGCATCTGGCGGACGATCACACCGATGTGCTTGTCGTTGATCTTGACCCCCTGGAGCCGGTAGACCTCCTGAATCTCGTTCAAGAGGTACTCCTGAACGGCGCGGGGGCCCTTGATCCTCAGAATGTCGTGAGGATTGATGGGACCTTCGGAGAGCCGGTCACCGGCCCGGACCTGATCACCCTCGTGCACGCGCATGTGCTTCCCGACGGGCACCTCGTAGGTCCGCGCCGGTCCACTCTCGGGCGTGATCACGACCTCGCGCTTGCCACGCTTGATGTCGCCGAACCGGACGTCGCCATCGATCTCGGTGATCACGGCCGGATCCTTGGGACGCCGTGCCTCGAACAACTCGGCCACGCGAGGAAGCCCCCCCGTGATGTCGCGGGTCTTGTACACCTCGCGGCTGATCTTGGCGAGAGTCTCGCCCGGATTCACGTCGTCTCCATCCTTGACGATCAGCTGAGCGCCCACGGGTACGATGAACTCGCGTAGCTTCTTCGCTCGCTTGCCCTTGCCCCAGATCTGAATGGTCGGATGGAGCTTCTTGTTACGGTCCTCCGTGATCACCATCTGTCGTCGACCCGTCGACTCGTCGAGTTCCTCGCGCATGGTCTGATCCTCGACGATATCCACGAACTTCACGCTCCCCGCCGAGTCCGCCACCACGGGCTCGCTGTAGGGGTCCCAAGTGAAGATCAGATCCCCTGCTTCGATCTCCTGACCCTCGGCCACCGTGAGTGTGGCTCCGTAGGGAACCGATAGACGGCTTCGGGTCTGCCCACCCTCAGTCTTGAGGACGATCTGACCTTCCCTCGAAGTCACGACCTGATCTCCCTCCGCGTTCTCGACGGTGTTGACCCGGTCGAGGGTGACGATCCCGTCGATCTTCGACTTCCGCTGGGTCTGCGCCGCAATGCGGGCCGCCGTACCCCCGATGTGGAAGGTGCGAAGTGTCAGCTGCGTCCCGGGCTCACCGATGGATTGGGCCGCGAGGATTCCGACGGCCTCACCGATGTCGACCGGACCCATCGTCGCCAGGTTTCGGCCGTAGCACATTCGGCACACTCCTCTTCTCGCCTCGCACGTGAGGACCGAACGAATCTTGACCATCTGGATGCCCGACTCTTCGATCGCATCGGCCGTGAGCTCGTCCACGACGTGGCTTGCCTTTACGAGAAGCTCTCCGTCCAGGGGGTCCACCACGTCCTCGAGAGCGACATTCCCCACGATGCGGTCCTTCAACGGCTCGATAATGTCCTCACCCTCTTTGAGTGCGGTCATCTCCAAGCCGAGAATCGTGCCGCAGTCCTCCTCGGTCACCGTCACGTCCTGGGAAACGTCCACGAGACGTCGCGTCAGATAGCCGGCATCAGCTGTCTTCAACGCAGTATCGGCGAGCCCCTTACGGGCGCCGTGCGTTGAGATGAAGTACTCGACGACGCTCAGACCCTCGCGGAAGTTGGACTTGATCGGGCTCTCGATGATCTCGCCGATGCCGCCGGTGAGCTTCTTCTGGGGCTTCGCCATCAAGCCCCTCATCCCAGCGAGCTGCCGCATCTGATCGCGGTTTCCACGGGCCCCGGAGATCATCATCATGTAAACCGGGTTGTACCCCCCTTTCGACCGCTCCAGCCGGCGCACCATGGCGTCCGCGACGTCGTTGTTCGCGTGCGTCCAGGTGTCGATCACCTTGTTGTAGCGTTCCCCGTTCGAGATGAATCCCGAGGCGTAGGCCTTCTGGAAGCGAGAGACCTGTTCCTCGGCTTCGTGGAGGATCTCCGCCTTCTCCGGTGGTACCTCCAGGTCGTCGATACCCACGCTCACCCCTCCGAGCGTCGCATATCTGAATCCGAAGTCCTTCAGGTTGTCGAGGAACTCGGTCGTCCTGGACAGGCCCACTTCGGTGAAGCACTGGAACACGAGGTCTCCCAGTTCCCGTTTTCCGAAGGTCTGGTTCAGGAAGCCGATCTCGTCGGGGATGATCGAATTGAAGAGCACGCGTCCGACGGTAGTAGCGATCCAGCGTCCGGCCGCGCGCTTTTCCTCCGACTCCTCGCCCGGCTTGACGAACCAATACCAGCAGAGACTGTGGAACCCGACCCGTTCCAGCGCGATGGCCATGTCGACCTCGCCGTAGGTACCGTAACGGGGAGCATCGGCATAGGCCGCCGAGAGGGACTCCGTCGCCTCCGATCGTGCCGCCTTACCCGTGGTAGGATCTCCTATCGCTCGCTCGAGGTCCTGGATCTCGAGGGGAGCCTTCGTCAGATAGAAGGCGCCCATGACCATGTCCTGGGTGGGAGCGGCCACGGGTCGACCGTTCGACGGAAGCAGCACGTTGTTCGAGGAGAGCATCAGCACCCGCGCCTCGAGCTGTGCCTCGTACGAAAGCGGCAGATGCACGGCCATCTGGTCGCCGTCGAAGTCCGCATTGAAGGCAGCACACACGAGTGGGTGAACCCGGATGGCTTTGCCCTCGACGAGCACGGGCTCGAACGCCTGAATCCCGAGCCGATGCAGCGTCGGGGCGCGGTTCAAGAGCACCGGGTGGTCGCGAATGATGTCTTCCAGGACCTCGTAGACCTTCGCGTCGTCCTGCTCCACGATCTTTTTCGCCCGCTTGACGGTCTCGGCCTCGCCGCGTCGCTCCAGCTCGTGGATGATGAACGGCTTGAAGAGCTCGACGGCCATCGCCTTCGGAAGCCCACACTGGTGTAGCTTGAGCTCGGGCCCCACGACGATCACCGAGCGACCCGAGTAGTCCACGCGCTTGCCGAGCAGATTCTGCCGGAACCGTCCCTGCTTGCCTTTCAGCATGTCCGACAGCGACTTGAGCGGCCGCTTGCCACGGCCCCGGATGGCCTTCGAGCGTCGTCCGTTGTCGAAGAGGGCATCCACCGCCTCCTGAAGCATCCTCTTCTCGTTACGCAGAATCACCTCGGGTGCCCGCATCTCGATGAGTTTCTTCAAGCGATTGTTGCGGTTGATGACACGTCGATAGAGGTCGTTCAGGTCCGACGTAGCGAACCGGCCGCCATCCAGGGGAACGAGAGGCCGAAGGTCCGGTGGGATCACTGGAACCACGTCCATCACCATCCATTCCGGGCGATTCCTTTCGTCCGAAGTGGACCCGGAGTTACGGAGGGCGTCGACGACCTTGAGCCTCTTCAGCTTCTTCTTCTTCCGGTGCTGTGAGGTCTCAGTTCGGATCTCGTGCCTAAGCCATCCGGCGAGTCGATCCAATCCCTTGCCGTCCTTGTTCTTCTGTGCAATGGACCGATCCGGCTCATCGAGCAGCTTGAGAAGCGTACGCACCGCCTCGGCACCGATCTCGGCCTTGAAGTTCTCGTCCCCATCTTCCCGGGCCTTCACCCGGAGGTCGTAGTACTCATCCTCGTCCAGGAGATCCAGGAACTCGAGCTCCTGCGTTCCTGGGTGGACCACCACGTACGACGCGTAGTAGATGACCTTCTCCAGATCCCGGAGTGACATGCCGAGAAGGTATCCCAGCTGGGATGGGAGCGTCTTGAAGAACCAGATGTGACAAACCGGAACAGCCAGCTCGATGTGGCCCATCCGCTCCCTACGGACCTTCGAAAGCGTCACCTCTACGCCGCACCGGTCGCAGACATGGCCGCGGAATCGGATTCGCTTGAACTTCCCGCAGTGGCATTCCCAATCCTTCACGGGCCCGAAGATACGCTCACAGAAGAGACCGTCCTTCTCCGGCTTGAACGACCGGTAGTTGATCGTTTCCGGCTTGGTCACCTCGCCGTAGGACCAGCTCCTGATCTCCTCAGGAGATGCGATCCTGATCTGAATGAAATCGAAATCCGAACCACGAGAATCTCGGGAGCGGGGAAAATCGATCATGCGTTGGAATCCCTCATGGGAGTAGCGTTCAGAGCTTCTACTCGTGTTCGAGCCTGCCCTCGGCCTTCAGTCGCCGGCGCGATCCTCTACTCCTCGCGCCCGAGCGTGACCGAGAGTCCCAAGGCCTGCAACTCCTTCACCAGCACGTTGAAGGACTCGGGAATCCCCGGGTCCGGAAGATTGTCACCCTTCACGATGGACTCGTAGACCTTCGACCTGCCGGTGACGTCGTCCGACTTGACGGTCAGGATCTCCTGCAACGTGTGTGCGGCACCGTAGGCCTCGAGCGCCCACACCTCCATCTCCCCGAAGCGCTGACCACCGAATTGCGCCTTACCGGCGAGCGGCTGCTGGGTCACGAGCGAGTACGGGCCGATGCTCCGGGCATGGATCTTGTCATCGACCAGATGTGCCAGCTTCAGCATGTAGATGCTTCCCACCGTGATGGGGAAGTCGAAGCGGCGCCCGCTTCGCCCGTCGCGAAGCCAGATCTTCCCGTCCGGCCGGATCCCCGCCTTCAACATGAACTCGGTGGCTGCAGCGTCCAGGCCCTTCTTGAGCTTCTTCGTCTTCGAGATCGACGCGACCGCCGGGAATGCCTCAGCGAGCTTCTCTCCGGACCTCTCCGCCCACTCCTCGGCCGCCGCGACCAGAAAGGCAGCGAGCCCCTCGAGCGCGGTCCGCACATCCTGGGGCAGATCGGAGGCCAAGTAGTCGTCAAGATCCCTACCGAGTCCCCGGACGTCGCTGTCCGGGCCCGCTCCGTTGCCCTTTCCGTTCTTGGATCCCTTGGCCTTGTCCGCCGGTTTGGCGGGGCCGATGACGGCGGCCGCCCCGAGGAACGTCCGGATCTGCTTGTGTCCCTCGAGCGGGAAGGGTGTCTCCAGACGCTTCGAGTCCCCGGCCCACCGAACACCAGCCAGCTTGATTAGAAGCCCGATTTCGTCCTCCGAGGCTCCCTGGAAGACGGGGGTCTTGGACTCGAATCCGAGGATCCTCGACGCCCAGCCGAGGTGCGTCTCGAGAATCTGCCCCACGTTCATGCGCGAGGGCACACCCAGTGGATTCAGTACGATGTCCACCGGGGAACCGTCGGGAAGGAAGGGCATGTCTTCTTCCGGAGCGATCTGTGCGATGATCCCCTTGTTGCCGTGCCGACCCGCCATCTTGTCGCCCACTGCGATCTTGCGCTTTTCGGCGATATAGACCTTCACCAGCTGGACCACGCCCGGTGGCAGCTCATCGGGCTGGAAGACCTTGTCGATTTGGTCCTCGGTCCGCGCTTTCACGGCGTCGATCCGGCTTTGGGCTTCGTCGACCAGACGTCGGACCCGCTCCGACATTTCTTTGTTCTGAATCTTGAGGGTCTGAAGGTCGACCTTACGGAGATCGAGCGCTTCCAAATCCGACTTCGTGAGATTCGTCCCCTCCGAAACGAGGGGCTCGACCGTCCCCCTCTTCAGAAGCAGGGCAACGGTCTGCAGATGGAGAAGCTCCCGCAGTTCCTCGTCCC
>JAHEKL010000153.1 GCA_024638345.1 Gammaproteobacteria bacterium
CGGAGCAGATCGCGATCAGGCCGGCCGTGGGCTCCTCTGACTCGAGCACGGTACTCAGACTTCGGGCCCACTGGTTTTCCCCGCTCGGGAGAGCTTCTTCTCCCACGTTGGCCACATACAGCACGGCTTTGTCCGTGAGCAGCTGAAGGCTTCTGATCCCGGTGAAATCACCCGGGTCACGAGCGATCTGACGGACCGGGACACCGGCGGACAGCTCCGTCCTCAAACGCCTAAGCAAGGTCGACTCACTTTGGGCCGCCTTCTCTCCGGATTTGGCCTTCTTCTCGACCCTCTCGAGCCTGCGTTCCACCGTTTCCAAGTCAGCTAGCGCGAGCTCCGTGCACACCACCCCTCGGTCTCGCGCGGGGTCGACGTCCCCGAGCACGTGGGTCACGTCGGCGTCCTCGAAGCATCGGACGACGTGAACGATCGCATCCACCTCGCGAATGTGACCGAGGAAGCGATTGCCCAAGCCTTCGCCGTCCGACGCGCCGGCCACGAGCCCTGCGATATCCACGAACTGAATGGCCGTCGGTACGCGCTTCGGAGCCCGGACGAGCTGGTGGATTCGATCCAGTCTGGCGTCGGGCACTTCCACGATGCCGACGTTCGGCTCGACTGTGCAGAAGGGGTAGTTCTCCGCGGGCGCGCCCTGCGCCGTCAGGGCATTGAACAGGGACGACTTGCCGACGTTGGGAAGTCCTACGATTCCGGCACTGAGCATCTGGCGTGGTCTCGGGAGCTGTGGGTGACGACTGGCGAGCCGGAGACCCGAAGAGGCGGAAGGAGGCTTCGTGGCGGTGGAATCTACGCGCGATTCCGAGGCGGTCCAAGCAGGCCCGCCGACGCTGTTGCAGCAGCCGTAGAGATCGGTTGCCGAAAATCGGCCGGATCTTGCCAAGGACCTGGCTTGCGTAGACCTTTTCCGGGTTCATCCATCCGCGATTCGTTCGTAATCGGTCTCCGTGTAGGCGGTGACCTCTGAGGCACGCGTCGAGACCCATGGACTTTACCTTTGCTCCGCACGGCGATCTCAAGCAGCTCGACTGGTTCTTCGCGGGGCTGCGGGACGTGATGATTCAGCGCGGCCACCGACTCGTCGACGATCCGGATCAGGCGTCGCTCGTCATCAATCCGTTCACGAGAGACGACCCGAAGGTCTTTCGCAGGAGGGGACAGGCGGTCTTCGTCGTCGGCATCACCGAGCTGGCAGCCGGGGAGAAGTCGGTCGATCAGGCCATACCGGAGGGCTACCCCCTACTGGTCCGGTCCCTGGCGAACCTCCTGATCGGGGTCACCGAGCCGGGTGACTCTGCACCGGACGCGCACTTCATCACTCCGGAGCAGGGGCACTACCGCGTGAACGGAACGGCGGATCGTGGCCGTTTCTTCGAGAAGGTCTACGAGCGGGTCGAGCCTTTGGCCACGTCCCGGTTGGTGATCGACAACGTGTTCGAGCCCGACCTCCCGGAGGAGCTGTGGCACGGCGACGAGATTACGGCCTCCATACGTCGTGCCGGCAAGAAGCTAGACGCCCTGAACGTCCTCCCGACGCCCTTTCCCATCGACGAGATTCTCTCCGAGAAAGACCGTCGACATCTGAAGAAGCTCTACGGAATCGGGGGTCTCTCGTACGGAAACATCTCAGCCAGATACGACGCCACCAGGTTCTGGATGAGCGCGTCCGGGGTCGACAAGTCCGATCTTCGGGAAGTGGGTCGCGACATCCTCATGGTGAAGGACTACGATCAAGAGCGCGGGGCCATGATCCTCTCCGTGCCACCGAATCTGGAGCCGAGACGGGTTTCGGTCGACGCGATCGAGCACTGGATGATCTATCGGGAGCATCCGAGCGTGGGAGCCATCCTGCACACCCACGCGTGGATGGAGGGCGTACCGAGCACGGAGTTCAACTACCCCTGCGGGACCTACGAGCTGGGTCAGGCGGTCGCCGATATCGTCCGCACCCAGTCGGACCCGGCGCGAGCAGTCGTCGGCCTGAAGAACCACGGGCTGACGATCACGGGCGAGTCATTGGATGAGATCTTCGACCGGATCGAAGGAAGGCTTCTGCAGTCCGTTCCGATGTCCTGACCGGGCCCATCCGGTCTCGGGGGACCCTGAACCCGCTGACCTCGCCCCGGTCAGATCAGCCGAAGAGACCTCGTAGGACCTCCATCCAAGGCTCAAGCGATCTGGCCCCGAGCTCGATCCCGTGCAGACGCACGAAGAAGGGCGCGAGGACCAGAGAGACCACGCTCATGAGCTTGATGAGGATGTTGAGCGAGGGGCCGGACGTGTCCTTGAACGGGTCACCGACCGTATCGCCCACTACCGCAGCCTTGTGCGCGGGCGAACCCTTCCCACCATGGGCGCCGGCTTCGATCGACTTCTTCGCGTTGTCCCAGGCTCCCCCCGCATTGGCCATGAAGAGGGCCATGAGCACGCCGGTGACGAGCGCCCCGGCGAGCAGGCCTCCGAGCGCCTCGACACCCAGGACCGACCCGACCAGGAAGGGCGCCAGCACGGCCACGACTCCGGGGAGAATCATTTCGCGGAGCGCCGCCCTCGTCGAGATGTCCACGCACCGAGCAGAGTCGGGCTTACCCGTGCCATCCATGATTCCGGGGATCTCACGGAATTGGCGGCGAACCTCCTCGACCATGCCCCCCGCAGCACGACCCACTGCGGTCATCGTGAGCGCCGCCACCACGAACGGCAGCGTCCCTCCAAGGAAGAGACCGATCACCACCAGGGGATCCACCAGGTCGATTCCAGACTGCTGCAGGCCCACGCTGGCAGAGTAGGCGGAGAAGAGCGCCAAGGCGGTGAGAGCCGCCGAGCCGATCGCGAAGCCCTTTCCGATGGCCGCCGTGGTGTTGCCGATGGAGTCGAGTGAGTCCGTGATCTTCCGGGTCTCGGGTCCAAGGCCACCCATCTCGGCGATACCGCCCGCGTTGTCGGCAATCGGTCCGTAGGCGTCGACCGACATGGTGGCACCCACGGTGGCCAGCATGCCGACCGCCGAGATCCCGATCCCGTACAGACCCGCCATGCTGAACGACACGAAGATCGCGACGCCGATGAGCAGCACGGGAATCGCCGCGGAGTGCATTCCGAGCGCGAGACCCGTGATGATGTTCGTGGCGGACCCTGTCTCGCTCGCGTCGGCGATCGCTTGAATCGGCTTGCCGGCCGTATACCACTCGGTGACCAGCCCGATTGCGATTCCGACCAGCGTTCCAGAGAGGATCGCCCAGAACGGCCCCGCTGCGGGGTAAATCCCTCCTTCGGGATTCTGGATCGTCACCCCCATCGACTGCACGACGAAGTACATGGTCACGAGGAAGACCCCCGCGGCGATGAAGGTCACGTTGCGCAGCGCCGAGGCCGGATCGGTGCGTTCGAGCACCTTCATGCTCCCGATCCCGATCAGGGATGCCGCCAGCCCGACCATCGCGGTCACGATCGGTAGCGCCACCGCAGCGACCACATCGGCGGCCAGGGCCGCCGATGTGGCACCGATCGCGATCGTTGCGACGATCGAGCCGACATACGACTCGAAAATGTCCGCACCCATTCCAGCCACGTCGCCCACGCTGTCCCCGACGTTGTCGGCGATGGTGGCCGGATTTCGGGGATCATCCTCGGGAATGCCCGCCTCGACCTTCCCGACCAGATCGGCCCCTACATCGGCCGCCTTCGTGAAGATTCCACCTCCGACGCGTGCGAAGAGCGCGATCGAGGAAGCTCCCATGGCGAAACCCGCGATGACCTCGGAGAACTCTCCCAGATCGGCTCCAGCCGTGGACGCCATCACCAGGTAGAACAGCCCGATCCCGATGAGTCCGAGCGACGCGACCGCCAAGCCCATCACGGCAGCCCCGAAGAAGGAGACCCGAAGGGCCTTTCGCTGACCCTCGACTTTCGCGGCGTAAGCGGTCCGGACATTCGCGCGGGTCGCGGCCTTCATTCCGACGAACCCGGCGAGACTGGAGCTCAACGCCCCCGCCACGTATGCGAGCGCCGTCCCCGGAGCCACACCCCAGGCGAGGAGCCCCGCCACCACGACGACGAACACGGCAAGGACGGTGTTCTCTCGGCGAAGGAAGGCCATCGCACCGTCGTGGATCTGGTCGGCCAACTCCACCAGCTCCTCACCCCCGGGGGGTTGTCGCCTCACGTAGCCGAAGACGAAGAGGGCGATCACCAGACCCACGGCGCCCAGGATCCAGGCAGCAGCGGCGAGACTCACGAAATCCATGTTCTCAGACCCCTATCGGGTTCAGCGGTTGAACTGGTTCATAGCGGGCTCGATTCCTTCCTCGACCCACACACGCACCCCTCTGACCAACTCGGGTAGCAGTGCCACGATCACGTCTTCGTCTTCCTCCCCCATGTCGGACAGGACCCATTCCTTCATTCCCAGACCGGGCGGAGGCTGTCCCACGCCGACGCGGAGTCTCGCGTATTCCGAGGTGCCCAAGGCGGACTCCACGGAACGCAAGCCGTTGTGACCGCCTGCGCTACCTCTCGGGCGAAACCTCACGCGCCCCAGATCCAGCGCAGCATCATCCACCACGACGAGGAGGTCTTCTGAAACGTCGAACGCCTCCTGTCCCCACATTGACCGGAGGGCCGCTCCGCTGCGGTTCATGTACGTCGCGGGCTTGGTCAAGAGCACCCCGGTACCGCCGAGCACGCCCTGACTGACCCACACAGCCCCCTCACGTTCGAACGCACCGAAGTCCCACTCGTAGGCTAGACGATCGAGCACCCACCAACCCGCGTTGTGCCGGGTGCTATCGTACTTCGGACCGGGGTTGCCCAGACCCGCTACGAGCTTCATCCGCCGGTCTCATTTCACGAGCGAGGCTACTCCCCGCCCTCGTCATCGTCTCCCTCGCCCTCCTCCGCCCGCTCACCTTCTTCCTCGCCTTCGGCCAGCTCACCCTCGACCAACTCACCCTCGACCTCTTCGACTTCCTCCTCCTCGATGACGAGCTCGGTCGGAGGCTGCACGGTGCAGACAGTCCGATCCATGTCGAGCAGGACTTCGATTCCCTCGGGAAAGGAGATGTCCTCGACGCGGATGCCATCGCCGATTTCCAAACTTGAGACGTCGACCTCGAGCGATTCGGGAATGTCCTTCGGAAGACACCGAATCGGAATCTCGTGGATCGACTGCTCCAACACCCCTCCCTCGTCGCGGACGCCCACGGGCGAGCCCACCAGATCCACCGGAACGTCCAGCTCGACCTCGACTCCGGACTGGATTCGCAGGAAATCCACGTGGAGCAGGCCGGGTCGAGCCGGGTGAGTCTGGATCTCGCGCACCAGAGTCGGCACGGGCGTCTTCTCGCCCTCCACCTCGAGATTGATGATGGTGTTGTCGACCGAGATCGAGTGAAACAGGAGCACGGTCTCGTGGGCGCTCAGGCTCAGAGCGAGGGGCTCCTCGCCGGCACCGTAGAGAACGGCCGGGAGTTGACCCTCCGCTCTGAGCTTGCGGGCCGGGCCCTTGCCTCGGCCGTCCCTGCGTCCCGCCTTTAGAGTCACCTGCGTAGCCATGATCTCATCCTCGTTTTCTGGACCGCCGTGCGGCCCCCGACTGCGTTGAATTCCTGAACGGTCGCACGAGTCGTGGGCCTCACTCAGCCCTTGCTCTTCTCGTCTCCGGGCTGGATCTCGAAGAGCTGACTCACCGACTCGTTCGAGTGAATATGATCGATGGCGCGGGCGAGCAGCGGCGCCACCGATAGCACTCTCAGACCGTCGAACTTCCGATCCTCAGGGATCTGAACCGTATTCGTGACCACGAGCTCCTCCAGCGGCGCTTCTGCCAAGCGCTCGGGAGCGCTTCCGGACAGCAGCGCATGCGTGGCGCACGCGTAGACCTGTGAGGCTCCTCGTTCCTTGAGCGCATGGACGGCAGAAGCCATCGTCCCAGCCGTATCGATCATGTCGTCAGTGATGAGACAGCTTCGTCCTTGGACCTCACCTACGACCGTGAGTACCTCGGATTGGTTGGGGGCCGGCCGCCTCTTGTCGATGATCGCGAACGTCGCGCCGAGCCTCCGGGCGAATCCTCTGGCCATCTTGGCCGACCCCACGTCCGGTGCCACTACCACCAGATCCTCGAGGGCTAGGTCGAGGAAGTACTTGATGAGCACGGGTGCGGCATACAAGTGATCGACCGGGATGTCGAAGAACCCCTGGATCTGATGCTGGTGGAAGTCGATCCCCAAGACGCGATCCGCCCCCGCGGTGACGATCAGATTCGCGGTCAGCTTTGCCCCGATCGCCACTCGCGGCTGATCCTTCCGATCTTGTCTGCCGTACCCGAAGTAGGGGATGACCGCCGTGACCCGAGCAGCCGAGGCGCGCTTGGCCGCGTCGATCAAGAGGAGAAGCTCCATGATGTTGTCCGAGGGGGCCGTCGTGGGCTGGATGATGATCACGTCCCTGCCCCGAGCGTTTCGGTCGATCCGTACGAAGATCTCTCCGTCCGCGAAGTCGCGGATGGAGGCCCCGTCCACCGATTTTCCGAGGATCACGCCGATCTCCTCAGCGAGCGGGCGGTTCGCCCGCCCGGAGAGGAGCAACAGCGGTCCCCGCCCGAACGTCTCGTCCATCCGCCCCGGCAATCTTGGAGACACCCCAATTAAGAGCCCAAGAAGCTAGACGGGCCCCACAGGTCCGTCAACGCCCGGCATTGCCGGCATCGAGCACCCGGCGGTCCCTCCGTGCTAGCGCCAGATCACCCTCCAATCCGCCGAGTACTCCAGCTCGCCCCAGGCAATCCGAAACGTGCCGGATGGAAGCTCCCCCTCGGGCTGTGGAAACCTGGGCTCCAACGTGAGCATCAGGCTGTGAACGGTCTCGGGAAGATGCCGGCT
>JAHEKL010000154.1 GCA_024638345.1 Gammaproteobacteria bacterium
GTGAGCGTTGGTGGAGGGCAGCCGCTCGTGCAGCTGCAGAAGAGGCACCCCGATCCACTCCGCCCACTGCGAGGCGCTCCGTCCCGCCCATGCCCTCGGAATCGAAGCGTCGCCCTTGGTAGAAGACGCTCCGACGGTGCGCAAACGCTCGGAGTCCATCGGCTAGCAGTCTTTTATTCGGGGTCCATCGATCCGAACGCCATCAAGTCCGGATCGAGCCGTCGCCCGACCCCTCGCCGCGCGAACCCGCGGAAGGGGTGATTCGCATTGAGACGTCCGCGGTGGACGCCGAGTGCGTGAGCGCGCCGACCGAGATCCAGTGGACGCCCGTCTCGGCGACGGAATGCACCCGATCGAGCGTCATGTTACCGGAGGCCTCGAGCTCGGGTCGAGGCTCCGGCCACTCGGCCACCACGGCGACGATCCTCCTCATCGCCTCCTCGGTCATGTTGTCTAGCAGGATCCGATCGACACGCAACCCCGACAGAACGCCCACCTGCTCGACGCTCGTCACCTCGACCTCCACCGGCAATCCCGCGTGGTTCTCGGACGAGACCCGCGAGACGGCTTCCCGCACGCCCCCGGCCGCTGCGATGTGATTGTCCTTGACCAGGATCATGTCGTCGAGACCCATGCGGTGATTCACGCCCCCGCCGAGCCGCACGGCCCACTTCTCGAGCACACGCCACCCGGGCGTCGTCTTTCGGGTATCGGTGATCCGCGCTCCGAGCCCCTCGACCTCTCTCGTGAATCGGCGGGTCATCGTGGCGATTCCGGATAGGCGTCCGAGGAAGTTGAGCGCCGTGCGCTCGGCGGTGAGCATCGCCCGGCCTTCGCCCGCGACGAACATCAGGGGCGCGCCCGCCTCGACCCACGTCCCGTCCGAGAACCGCTCCTCGACGCGGACGCCGGGATCCATCGTCTGGAAGACCTTTCGGGCCGCACGCAGGCCCGCCACGACCAGGTCCTCCTTCGCAATGATCCAACCCTCCAGGCGGACTCCGGGGTCGACCGTCCAGTTCGTGGTCCAGTCTCCCGCACCCACGTCCTCGGCCAGCGCCTGGGCGACGAGCACGCCGATCGCCGCGTCGAGTCGGTCCTCCGACGCCTCGGGCTCGCTCTCGCCGACGCGCACGCGCACGGGTGCCCGCCTACCCTCGGTTGGCTGCGCGATCCGATCGACCATGCGCATGGACCGAAGTCATCGAGCTCGGCTCCGCGGGTAGGACCTCTCCCGCGATCACCTCGCGGTAGTAGTCCTCGTAGACGCCCACGATCGTGTCCGAGGAGAAGCGCTCCTCGGCGATCCTTCGGCTCCCTCGGCTCATCTCTTCCCACCGCTCGTCCGACCCGAGGATCTCGACGGCCCCGTCCGTCATGGCCTCCAGGTCCCCCGCCGGGAACAGATAGCCGCTCCTTCCGTGCTCGACCACCTCGGGCAACCCGCCGACCCGGGACGCCACCACCGGAGTGCCGCAAGACATGGCCTCCAGCGCCGCCAGACCGAAAGACTCCGATTCGCTGGGAAGCAGGAAGAGGTCGGCGCAGGCCAGGACCTCTTCCACCGAAGTGTGCTTCCCGAGGAACACCGTGCTTTCCGCGACGCCCAGCTCTTCGGCCCTCTGTTGCGCGCGGGCCCGGTCCGGTCCGTCTCCCACCATGATGAGTCGGCTCGGGATGCGACGATTGACCCCCGCGAAGACCGCGACCACGTCCTCCACCCGCTTTACGGTTCGGAAGTTGGAGACGTGCATCAGAATCTTCTCGTCTTCCGGCGCGAGCTTGGACCTGTGACACGGCGCCCGGTTCCGCCGATAGAGCTCGACATCCACGAAGTTCGGAATCACCCGGATCCGACTCCCGTCCACCTCGAAGCTGCGCTCCGTTTCGTCCTTCAGGTAGCTGGAGACTGCGGTGAGCCCGTCGGACCTGAGGATCGAGAATCGCGTGATCGACCGGAACGAGGGGTGTTTCCCGAGGAGTGTGATGTCCGTTCCGTGCAGGGTGGTCACGATCCGAGGCCGCCGTGCTCCCTCGAACATCTGACCGGCGATCCAGGCGGACGTCGCATGTGGAATCGCGTAGTGCACATGCACGAGATCCAGACCGTGATCCTGCGCCACCTGGTGGATCGCTACAGCCAGCGCCAGCGAATATGGTGGATGCTCGAAGAGTGGGTAGTCTTCCATTTCGACTTCGTGGAAGAATACACGCTCCCGAAATCCCGCCAGTCGGAAGGGCGGCGCGTAGGACATGAAGTGGATTTCGTGTCCACGCTCGGCCAACTCCAGACCCAGCTCGGTTGCCACGGCTCCCGAGCCTCCGTAGGTGGGGTAACAGGCGATCCCGATCTTCATCTGGACGCGGCTCCTTGGGGAGAGGGGGAATCGGCGGGACGTGACGGGAAGGTCGGTGGTCCCGTCGACCCGCCGCCGCGGCTCGAACGGGCGTTGCTCGCGGTCCTCACTTACACCAGGAGCTTCCCGCCGGTCCCACTCCACCACGTCACCACCCTCTCGATCTGATCGGCGAGCGGGGCAGAGGCGTCGATTCGAAGCGCGGGCTCGGGAATCTGGTTCCGGAACCAGGTGAGCTGACGACGGGCGTATCCTCGAGTGGCCTGCTGAACTCGCTCCAGCGCCTCCGCCCTTTCGAGCCTCCCACGCACGACTTCGATCGCTTCCCTGTAGCCCGTGCCGGTCATTCCCGGATCACCCGCATCGTATCCGGATTCCAGCAGCCCAGCGACCTCCTCCACGAGCCCGTGGTCGAACATCTGCCGGGCTCGCTCGTCGATCCTGGCGTACAGATCGTCGCGGGAACGCTCGATCAGTACGATTCGAACATCCAGCGGCTCCGCTTCCGGCACACCCTCGCGATGCCACCAAGACAACGAGCGACCAGTGAGCAGCGGCACCTCGACGCTCCTGGAGAGCCGGTGAGCCCCTCCCTGCTCCGCGAGCCCTGACCGCTTCGGGTCCAGCACACGCACCCAGCGGGCCAGCTCCTCGGGCGGCCGGGCGGAAAGCCACCGACGCAGACGGGCGCGGCGATCCTCGCTGACAGGAGGCTCTTCGAAGAGTGGATCCGTCAGGGCTCGCAGGAAGAAACCGGTGCCTCCGACCAGGATGGGCAGGCGTCCTCGAGCCTCGATCTCTCCGATCCATCGACGCGCTTCCCGAGCGAAGCGAACGGCTGAATACCGCTGGTCCGGATCGATCAGATCCAAGCCGTGGTGCGGGACCCGGGCCCTGGCCTCCGGATCCACCTTGGCGGTCCCGATGTCCATCCCGCGATAGACCTGACGCGAATCCATGGAGATCAGCTCGCCCCGAAGGCGTCGGGCGACCCCGAGGGAGAGCGCGGTTTTGCCCACGGCGGTGGCTCCCACCAGGGCTGGAAGGGTCACCGCCCGAACTTCCGCTCGAGCTCCGCGCGTGAGAGTCGAACGGTGGTAGGCCGGCCATGCACGTCGTGGTAGGGAAGCTCGGTCGCGAAGAGCTGATCGAAGAGCTCGTGGACCTCGCGCTCGTCCAGCTCCTGACCGGCTTTGATCGCGGCCTTGCACGCGAAGCTCATCGCGACGCGCTCGAACTGATTCCTCGCAGACCGCATCAGAGCCGAGCCCTGGGTCAGCTCCTCGATCATCTCGCGGAAGCATCGCTCGGCGTCGAAGTGAGGGTGCGGTGCAGGCACGCCCTGAACGATGACCGTGTCCCCACCGAAGCCCTCCACCTCGAATCCGGTCTTGGCGAGGAGCGCTGCCAGATCCTCCACCATCGCGTACTCGGGCCCGGTGAGCCGGATCGTGAGAGGAAAGAGCAGCCGTTGGCTCGTCTCACCGCGCTCGTCGAAACGGCTCATGATTCGCTCGAAGAGGACGCGCTCGTGCGCCGCGTGCTGATCGATCAGAAGGAGCCCGTCCCGGACCTCCGCCAGGATCCAGGCACGGTGTACCTGCCAGAGCCGGGGTCTCGCCGAGCCGACGGTTTCGATCTCGGTAGGTCCCGGCTCGGCGTCCGGGTCGATCCGGGGATCGGTCTCCGGCGGAGCGTCCGTGGGGTCGGCGCCGGCCATGAACAGGGCCATCTGTGGCTCGGATGGGGGGGGCGCCCCGATCTTCTCACCGGGAGTCCGATCTCCGTCCCTCGACTCCGTTTCCAGCACCCCGTGCGCGCCAGGATCGATCGGCTTTGTCGGGATCCGGTCCAGGGTCGCCGAGCTGTCCTCGGTCTCCAACGCGGCCCTCACTCCCCGCTCCACCAACTCCTCGACCGTCGCGAGGTGCTGGAACCGCACCTCCGCTTTCGTCGGATGCACGTTGACATCGACACCGCCCTCGGGCGGGTCGATGAACAAGAAGAGCCAGGGCCGGTTGCCTTCCGGGATCGTGGTTCTGTAGCCCCGATCGACTGCCCGCACTAGTGCACCCTCTCGAAACGGCCGATCCCCCACGAACAGATAGGCACGCCGGAAGCCTGCGCGGGTCGCGTCCGGGCGCTGGATCAGCCCCCGCAACCGAATCCTCTCGCCCTCCGCCGCGACCGGGACGAGCTGTCTCGCCACCTCGTCTCCCCAGAGCTCCGCGACGCGCTCGACCACGTCTCTCGCAATCGGGAGCTCGACCAGCAGGCGGTCGTCGGACTCGAGGGAGAAGGCCACGCTCGGATGAGCTAGAGCGAGAGGTGAGATCGCCTCGTGCACCGCTCGAGTCTCCGCGGAGGGGGCGTTCAGGAAGGTGGCCCGGACGGGCGCGTTGAAGAAGAGGTTCTCCACCGTCACGGTCGTGCCCTGCGTCCGGGTCAGATCTTCGACCGCGGTGATCGTGCCGCCACGGACCCGGATCCTGGTGCCCACGGTCTCATCCGCGCCCCGGGTCTCGAGCGTGAAACGCGATATCGACGCGATCGAGGGGAGCGCCTCGCCTCGAAAGCCCAGCGTCCGGACCCCTCGAAGGTCTTCGGCCTCTCGGATTTTCGAGGTGGCGTGTCGGTCCAGCGAGAGGATCGCGTCCTCCCGGCCCATTCCCGACCCGTCGTCCGAGACCCGAATCTGCCGCTTGCCCCCCTGAGTCAGCTGGACGTCGATCCGTCTCGCACCCGCGTCCAGTGCATTCTCGATCAGCTCCTTCACCACGGACGCGGGACGCTCCACGACCTCTCCCGCGGCGATCTGGTTAGCCACGCTGTCCGGCAGGATCTGAACAGTCCGGGTCATGGTTCGGTCGTCGTCATGGGGTCATCCCCTCCTCGATCCCGAAAAAGCTCAGCGCCGTCGCCGTCGTGTCCCGCTCCACGTCGTCGGGGCTCTCGCCGCGGATCTCGGCCACGCGGTCTCGGATGTGCGGTACCAACGCGGGCTCGTTCCGTCGCCCGCGGAGGGGGACGGGTGCCATGTACGGCCCGTCCGTCTCCAGCATGTACCGGTCCCTCGGGACCCGCCGCACGGCCTCCACGCCCGCGAAAGAGGAGAAGGTCACCAGCCCGGTGAACGAGACCCTCCAGTCGCTCTCGATCGCCACCTCGAGCAAGTCCAAATCACCCGGGAAACAGTGCAGGACTCCTCGGACCCCCCGACGCGCGGCCCCCCTTACGACCTCCTTCATGTCCTTCTCCGCCTCACGGCAATGCACGACGAGTGGCAGGCCGGTCGAGCGCGCCGCCTCGACGTGGTCGTCCAGGACCTGGAGCTGCGCATCACGTGGCGAGAGGTCGTAGTGATAGTCCAGACCGCATTCGCCCAAAGCGACGGCCCCGCGATCGGCGAACTCCCCGAGCCGCTCCGGAAGCTCGTCCGGTGCCTTCGAGGCCGTGTGGGGATGCACCCCTGCGGTGCCCCAGATTCGGGGAGTCCGCCCGTCTCGAGGGTCTCCTCCCACCAGTCCCTCCACCACTCGGGCGTCGTCCAGGTCCGAGGCGACCGCGATGACCCCGGTCACGCCAACCCTTGCCGCGTTGGAGAGCACCTCCGGGAGGTCGTCCCGAAAGCGCTCATGAGTAAGGTGACAGTGCGTGTCGATCAACATGCGATCGGTCCATCCGTAAACGACGAGGGACCGCGGGATGGTTCCCGCGGCCCCCCGTCGTGCTGGCCATCGATGGGATGGGCGTCAGACCGGGATCGCTTCCTTGCCACTACCCTTTCTGCGGCCCTTCCTCCTTCGCTGCGCCTCCTCCTTCGTTCCCCACCGCTGCTGGATCTCCAGGAGCGCCGGAGAGGCAACGAAGATCGAGGAGTAGGTCCCGATCACGACCCCCAGGATCAAGACGATCGTGAAGTCCCGGATCACCGCGCCACCCAGGACGAGGAGCGCGACCAGCACCGCGAGCGTGGTTCCCGAGGTCATCACGGTCCGGGGAAGCACTTCGTTGATCGACCGGTTCATGAGCGTCAGGGGATTCTCGCGGCGCCCTCCCTTCTTGTTCAGATTCTCCCGAATCCGGTCGAACACCACGATCGTGTCGTTCAGTGAATACCCGATCACCGTGAGGATCGCGGCCACCGTCGGGAGCGAGATCTCGATCCGGAACAGGGCCAGGAACCCGAGCGTCAGCAGGATGTCGTGGAGCGTCGCGATCACCGCCGCCAGACCGAAACGGAACTCGAAGCGGAAGGCGATATAGAGAAGCGTCGCGATGAATGAGACGAGAATCGCTCCGAGCGCTCGCTGCTGGAGCTCGCCGCCGATCGTCGGTCCGACGAATTCCCGCTCTCGGATCTCGAACTGACCCACGTTGGTGCTGGCCTCCAGGGTTGCCGCAAGCTCGTTCGCCACCTCCTCCGGATCCTCCTCGCCCACGATGGGAACCCGAACGGTGAACTCGTTCTCGGCTCCGAACTCGCTGATCGG
>JAHEKL010000155.1 GCA_024638345.1 Gammaproteobacteria bacterium
TCCAGGACCCCAATGAACCCGTGCCGTCCCAGGACGAGACGTTCTTCCTGAGAATGTTCATCGGCGGAATCGGGCCCGGTCTCTTACAGCCGGGACCGTACGATCACGGACCGGTCGAAGAGAATGTGGACGGCTGGGGCATCATCATCTGGCCGGCCTCTTGTCTGCGAGACCGGGACAGCTGCGCTCGCATCCGGATCAAGACGGTGGGCGGAACGCTCGACGTTTCCCGCTACGACCAGGGAAAGGCCGTCTCGAGGCCGCACGCCGAGGGCCCCACGGCGATCGCCGCCGCGGCCGACCTCGAGGCCGTGGGGCAGGAGGACCACACGGGCCAGGACTACACGATCGAGTGGGCGTTCCACTTGATCGATTCCTGACCCGACGCCGGTCTGGCCTCACGATCGCCGCGGGGGACCCGCGAACGACGGTCGGCGAGCGCGGCCGCCTCGCGTTCTCAACAGTACGTGCGGCGTGAGTGGCTGAGAGGAATCAGCGACGCCGACCGCCCAATCGGCCGACCTTCACCCCGCAGCTTCCGTCTCGGAGCATGCTGAATTCTCCCTGGGCAGTGATTTGAGCGTTCGACAGTGAATGGATCCCCACGCCTTGTGGGATCTGCTCACTCCAATGGAGCGACTCGAATCGCTCCAGATCCAGGAACCGCCCGTCGAATCTGCCGGCGACCCGCACCGAGTCGTTCTGCGTGATCGTCACGTTGGTCGTGAGGAGGTGTCCGATGGGGCTGCCTCCTGGGATCCCGACCAAGTCACGCCGGAGGTAGTCGGCGTTGCCAGAGTAGTTCGTCTCGCCGATGCCGAGTGATCCCCAAACCCGGGTGAACGAACCGACCTCACCGGGCGGGAGCGCGGGTACCAACAGCCGGAATGACGTCAGGTCGTCCCAGGCCTCGGTATCGCTGACCGGTGGATACCTGCCAACACTCAAGAGATCGATGGCCGTCCATGGATTCTCAGGCTGGGGATCGCCGTCCAAGACGAAGGTGGGAGGGTCCATGTCCATGAATTCGGTCGTGCGGATCGTGTCTGCGCTTCCCCACGACGCTCGCACCGAGCGATTCACGCCGGGTCCGCTGATCGAGGCGCTCCAGTAGCAGGGGCCCACCAGCGTCACGTCACGGTACAACCA
The DNA here is from genome assembly GCA_024638345.1 of Gammaproteobacteria bacterium. Classification (GTDB taxonomy): domain Bacteria; phylum Gemmatimonadota; class Gemmatimonadetes; order Longimicrobiales; family Gaopeijiaceae; genus JAAXGI01. Next base: position 1,150 of record JAHEKL010000155.1, read on the forward strand.
CTTGCTCTCGCGACGGCCGGGTAGCTCGACCCGAACCTCGAGATCCACGATTTCGCCAGTCGTGTGATCGCGACCCAGCGTCACGTCACCTTCGTGCCGGTACGCACCTTCCTCCACCTCTCGCCACGGCACGTAGGACTCGTCAGGGAACTCCTCGCCGCCGACCCGCACCTGGAGCGACAGCTCCGGCGGGGCCTCTTCATCTGCGACGCCAATGAGCTGTGGATGAATCCTCAGCCGGTCCGGCTCGCCATCACCGGCGACGCCGTCTACGCGAACGGTGGCGCTGTCCTCGAGTTCCAGTCCCGTGACCGGGTCGATCAGGAGAACGACGTCTCGGGGATGCGTCTTCAGGCTTTCACGCTCCATGATCTGAGCATCCGGATCAACGGGATCGTCCCCGGGGGCCAGACTCCGCCCAACCAGGTGCCCGGTCGTATCGAGTTCCGATAGGCGGTTGAGCAGTTCCGCAGAGTGAAAGCCCTTGTCCACGAGGCGGATGAACTCGGTTGCCAATGCCCACGCTGGACCCGCGTCCACGGATGTATCGAATCCGAACGCGGCTACATTCTCATTGGTCGATTGGAGGGGTCCTTGTCCGGGGGGGACGCCGCTGAGTTGGTCCAGGAGATAGTGATTCAGACCGCTCCGGCAGGCTCCGATGAAGACCACGGTGTTGTTCAGACCGCTCGGGTAGTAGTGCTGGAAGAACTCGAATCGGTAGATCAGGCGGCGGATCGGGCGCCTGTTCAGTTCGTTGATGCAGGCTTGGGTTTCGGATCCCACCTGCAGCACGGGGCTCTCCTCACCCTCAGCGATCCGTGTCGCGCAGGACCTCGCCTGCTCGGCCGTCAGCTCTGGCGCCGGCACCGGAGCTCTCACTGCGCCTACGTCAATCACAAGCCCCACCCACCCGGAGTAATCGTCTGATAGGGCGCGGTGTCCCCAGATCTGGGGACAGATCTCTGGGTGGTCCGGTTGTCCCACTATGAAATGGTACCATTCGCTGCCGCGGGCGGAGTGTCGTCGGACGCGCTCCGATGCCCAAGGGCACGGCCACGCCGAGCCATGGCTGGTGACGATCACCAGGTTGTAGTCGTCCCAGTCGAGGAAGTGTGCGGGCCGGACCTCCCCCCTCAGCAAGGGGGGCTCATCCGGCTGATCACCTCTAGGTCCGTACAGGTAGCGATCTGGCTCAGGCGGATTGTCGTCCCACTCTCTCAGATTCGCCCAGAGCTCGACGGTGCCCTGGTTCCGGGGGTCGTAATCGCGGATGTCCCGTACGTCGCGGGCGAAGGAGGATGCTTCCCCGAAAAACTCCCACTCATATGGCGCTACGACGAGTGCCTTCTTGGGCGTCCCTGCCTCTTCGGCCGCCACGCCTTGCCTTTCTTCCTCCGTGCCGAGATAGGAGACGCTGGCGAGCACCGGGGCCGCCCCGACGATCCCCAGACCCGCAGCGGCCATCGCGAGCGTTGACCGGCCGGTGTTCCTCTGGAATGGGACTGCAAATGGCTCTGTGAGGCTATCGTTGGTCCCACGGGAGAGTGAGGCAGCGGTTTGCTGTACCGAGTCTCGTGGAATCGATGCCGGATCCCCTCGATGGTGGTCCAACTCGTCGGGTGCTGAAACCTGGAAGACGCCTGAGCCCTCGAGGCGGAAGCGTACCGTCTCTTCGAATTGTTCGACGTCGGTCACCGATTGTAGATCGGCCAGAATCTCGGCCGCGTCACTCGCCGTGCCGCCTCCGACCCTGAACCGACTCACGACCTCGGCCAATCGCAGGCCTCGATCGCGGATCTCCTCAGGCACCTCGCCCCAGGTGCAGGGATATCGGCGGAGCTCGCATTCGAGCATGGGGTTCTCCCGAATCGACTCGGCGGCAGACTGATCGTCCTGACAACCCATTCCGACTCCGCCCAGGGTAAGTGCGAGCAAGAGCCAGCTCGTCGCACGAAGAGCTCCTCGAGGCGCCAGGTGGGAATGCCGGCAGATTGATGAAGCGAGTCGTAGGGTCATCGTTGGCTCCGTCCCTGAGAGGGCGTCTTCGCAAATGAGGCCGTCGGCCACCCGAACGGTTTTGATCGTAGGGAGCCGCCACGGACGGGCGGCGGGCCCGATGCTCGACCCCCTGCGACAGTCCGACCAACACTCTGCCGTGCGGCACTAGCCTATGGTCCGCGTTCCCCCCCGTCTGGCGGCTCGGCACCCCGTACGACGTCCGGCATGCGACCGATCGTGTCGCGATGGCTTGGACGAACCGCTCGGCCCTTCGAAACGCCCACTCACGGGGAGGAGCCAATGGTCCGCGTCCAGGTTTGTTCGCGGTCCGCTGGGATGACCCGGAGTACAGGTGCAGAGTCGCCGGAGAGGAGTTCGTCTTGACGGTCGATCGCCTCGAGCCCGCCACCGGTACGTTCGTAGGTTGGTGCGCTGTCACCCGGACGGAGATCGTCCACCAAACGGGAAGCCACGGTGAGCGGCACGTTCCGGGACTGAGCTCGAACCGTGGATCCGTCCAATCCGGACGTCGTTTGGCGGCTCACCCCCCTCTTCTTCGTTCGGTGGTGTTGACGGCCGGCTGGTCCGGTCCGTACGCCATGCTCGATCACCGATCTCGGAGGGGCTTCCGATGTCACGCTCCACGATCCTCAGCACCCTCATCGTCTCAGGTTTCAGCCTCTCCAGCACCTCATGCGCAATGGCGACCCAGGTAGCGGCGGACCAGGCCAGCCGCGCCCTCGAACGAGAGATCGCCGAACGTGTCGATAGCGGGACTGAGGCGGGGGCGGACGCGGCCGAAGAAGCCATCTTGGGTGGCGACGGAGCGAGCGCCGGTGCCAACAGCCCGGGCGAGTCCGGCTCGGACAGTGATGGGTCCGGTCCCGCCGATTCCCCCGCCGGCGGCGTGCACGCCGTCAACGCAGGATCCAACTACGACTACGCCCGGGGCGAGCGTCCTCTGCTCCACGAGGACTACGCCAACGACAACCTGGGCGACTTTCCCCGGGGGTTCGAGCTGGTCGAAGGAACGTGGGACGTGGTGGAGATCGAAGGGCGCAGGTGGCTGCGGGGCACGGGCGGTCGGGGTTCCGACTTCCAGGTGGTGCTGCCCGAGGCGCTTCCCGAACGGTTCACGATCGAGTACGAGATCATGTACACGCACGGGAACCAGGTGACGATCATGGCCACGTCACCCGTGGAGGGCGATCCCGCCAGCTCCGACGGGACGCTCGTTCAAGTGAAGGGCGTCGCGTCAGGCGCGTGGATTCCGGCGTCCCGACGTGAGCTCTTCTCGCTGGTCTCTCGTGACGCACTTTCGGCACCCACCCCGGTCGAGATCATGGTCGACGGGGCGCAGATGAAGGTGTTCGTGGCCGGCGTGCGGGTCGCGAACGTCCCCAACGCCGAAGTCGTTCGCTCGGATCGTCTCCACTTCGAAGACACGTACTTCTCGACCCCCGAGGCGCCGGTGTTTATCGGTGCGATTCGCGTGGACGTAGGGGGGCTGGACTTGTGAGGCACGCTGGGATGGTGCGGGCCGGGTCAAGCTCGACGACGTCTACCAAGACGCAAGTCGAGTCCTCCTGCAAGGAGCGTACGGTGCGAGGATCACGGATTGCCATGGCGAGTCTGGTTCTGAGCAGCCTCACGCCAGCAGTGCTGTCAGCTCAGGCTGAGCCTCAGTATTCGCCGTATGACTTCTCCAGGTTCGGTCCATGGCAACCTGACGAGTTCGAGTTCTGGTGCGGCGGGTCGTCGACCGACGTCCGGAACATCGACTTCCAGATTTTTGACGTCACGATACCGATAGAAACGTACACGGAGGAGCGCCAGCGCCAGATCGTGCGATCGCGCTTCCGGCCGGCGTTCTATCTCGACGAGGACGGAGCGGAAGAGGACTTTTCCCGAGCCGGGTGCGAGACGACCACTGCTACCCCTCTCTGGGCAGCTCGGAAGGCGGAGCTAGAGGATGTGGCGCAGTATGCCCTGCGCTACTACAGGGACATGCGCAGCCCGAGCGGTAACCGGTTCTCCCCTCCGCCGCTGGGTCCGATCGTGTCCAACGAGAACGGTCGACCGGCCGTGCGCTTGTACGTCGACCCGACGTTTAGGGGGATGGCAGAAGCTGTGCCGTGGGCCGAAGAGCGGACGAGGTTGGCTGTCGAACCCTGGAGCTACTCATTCCTACGGCTCAACCCTGACTCAGTGTTTGCACTGCCAGAGTGGTTGCGGTTCCACATGATCGGCCATGAATTGGCGCATGTCCTGCAGTTTGGCCAGCCCGCGTGGGTAGCGGCCCCTGACGTGTTCGGGATGGTTGCCAAATGGATCGGCGAGGGAACAAGTGATGCCCTCTCGCTCTCGGCAATGAGGGCGAGTGGCCTCAATCCGGAATTACGCCCTGGACAAAAGGGTTTTGGGTCTTTCTACGGGCTCCGTCCCTACGACAGGTCGCTCACGTGGCTGAACACTGAAGGGATCTCCGTCCCTGGCACAGGCCGTCCCGTGGCTCCGGCATACCAAACCAGCTCCTTCTGGAACTACTTGGCCGATCGGTACTTCGAAGGCAACCTCGGGTACCTGGTCGATTGGTTCGCGGTGCCGGGCACGGCCGGGAACAGCAACGAGAACGACTGGCTGAGGTGGCTGGACGACCGACTTCGGTCGGATTCGCCCTGGCCGCTCTACCTCGTCTTCCCCGACTTCATCGGCAGCTACGCCGCCTGGGGTCACAAGAAGTACACGCATATCGGTGAAGAAACCTGGCTGAAGCGGGCCTTTCCCAATTGCCACCAAGTGACCGTGTCCCCGAGTTCGGGCGAACGACTCGAGGTGGAGCTGGAGTCGATCTCGGCCGCCTGCTTCAGTGTGCGCGTCACGGGAGTCAACCCGGGGGAACCGTTTTCGGTGCAATGGATGGTGAAGGAGAGGCAAACCCATCTGCTGGACAATCTTCACCTCACGGCTGCGCGGGTGCCCAGGATGGTCGGTGGGGTGACCTTCGAGTGCTACGACTACAGCGACCGGGGCAGTCCGCGGTACGGGGGGTACTACGGGCTCTGCCTGGACAAGCCGTTCACCGGCTCGGAGGGTCGTCACCTCGACCCGGGCGGCGGCGACTCGGGGGGCGTGACTTCTGACGCCTCGAACTGGTACGTCAAGACGTGGAACGGCATGCAACAGATCGCGGGTGCGTCCATGGATCCCGGCTTGTCCTGGGCCCTCAGCGACCAATTCTCCAAACGCGACAACCTCTATTTTCTGGCCAACGTTCCGTTGCGGCCACGTGACCAGCAGCACGACGTCGAGAAGAATCCGTTCGGCAGCAAGCAAACGGTGAGAATCGAGATCCGCGTCGACAAGGCCGAGATGTCCCGAGCCGACGAAGGCTCCAAGCCCACCATCTCCTCGGTCAACGGCTCCGCCGGACTCGGCATGATCCCCATGCAGGGCGGTGAGGGTGAACAGGCTGACGGCATGGAGGGCCTCAAGGCGTCCATCTTGGCGGCCGCCGACATGGGGTCCGATCCCGAGGCGATGTCCCAAGGGCTATTCCTCCAGAACATGTCTATGGGGACGCTCTTCCCGGACGTCGGAATCTGCGACGGCGTCTGCACGATCATGCTCGACGAGAAAGAGGAGCGTCCTGACGGATTGGGCGGC
>JAHEKL010000006.1 GCA_024638345.1 Gammaproteobacteria bacterium
CGAGGTCATTCCGCTGGCCTTGGAGGAAGAGCCTCGGGCCAAGACGGTTGTCCCGAGATCGAGCCCGAGGAAGCCCACGGCGACCGTAGCCGGCTGAGGGGACGGTCAGGCGCCGGTCGCGAGCCCACGGATCAGCGCGAACTCCCGAGGGGTCACAGGCTGAACCGACAGTCGGAGTCGCTTCAGGAGCGCCATCTCCTGTAGATCGGGATGTTGCCTGATCTCCGCGAGCGAGATGGTCTTGGGTAGCTTCTTCACGAACCCGACATCCACGAGCCACCAGCGAGGCGCCTCGCGGGTCGACTTGGCATCGAAGTAGTAGCTCTTCTTGTCGAACTGGGTGGGGTCCGGGTATGGCTCGCTGACGACCTTGGCGATGCCCACGACTCCGGAGGGCTTGGCGTTGCTGTGGTAGTAGAGGACGAGATCGCCAGGCGCCATGTCGTCCCTCATGAGATTCCGGGCCTCGTAGTTTCTCACGCCCGTCCAGGGCGTCTGTCCGTCACGCTCCAGGTCGTCGATCGAATAGTCCTCCGCCTCGCTCTTCAGAAGCCAGTGTCCCTTGGCTGGCATCGCTTGTGTCCTCTCTGTGGGTGATTACGTGGCGTTCAGCGCGGTCCGGGAGCCGCGGCCACGATCGCCGCATCCACGCCGTCCTCGTAGGCACGAAAGTTGTTTCGGAACATCTCGGTGAGCTGGATCGCCGAAGCCTCGTAGCGCTCTAGATCGGACCACGTGTTTTTCGGAGCCAGAAGCTCGGGTGGGACGCCGGGCACTGCGACGGGCACCCGTACGCCGAAATAGGGATCCGGCTCGGTCTCAGCGGTGTCGAGCGCGCCACCGAGCGCGGCGTCCACCATCGACCGCGTGTGCTCCAGACGGATGCGGTCGGTTTCACCGGCGCGTCCTCCGACCCAGCCGGTGTTGATGAGCCAGACCTTGGCCCCATGCTCGCGAAGCTTCTCCCCGAGCATCCGGGCGTAAACGCCGGGATGTCTCGGTAGGAATGGGGCGCCGAAACAGGCCGAGAAGACGGCCTGAGGTTCCGTGACGCCCCGCTCGGTCCCCGCGACTTTCGCCGTATACCCGGACAGGAAATGGTACATGGCCTGCTCCGGCGATAGGCGAGAGATGGGAGGGAGAACCCCGAAGGCGTCACAGCTCAGAAAGACGACGTTGGCGGGGTGTGATCCCCGACCTGGAACGACCGCGTTCGGGATGTAGTGGATGGGGTAGGAGGCCCGCGTGTTCTCCGTGATCGACGCGTCGTCGAAGTGGACCCGGTGGGTGTGAGTATCCAGGACGACGTTCTCGAGGATGGTCCCGAACATCTGCGAAGCTCGGTAGATCTCGGGCTCACCCTCCGGGGAAAGCCGAATTACCTTCGCGTAGCAGCCTCCCTCGAAGTTGAAGACACCGTCCGCTCCCCATCCATGCTCGTCGTCACCGATCAACCCTCGCTGAGGATCCGCGGACAACGTCGTCTTCCCGGTTCCGGAAAGACCGAAGAAGAGAGCCGTATCTCCGCCGGTCCCGACGTTCGCGGAGCAATGCATGGGAAGGATGCCATTGTCCGGCAGCTGGTAGTTCAGGACCCCAAAGATCGATTTCTTGATCTCCCCGGCGTACCGGGTTCCGCCGATGAGCGCGGTGCGGTCCGAAAGGTTGAGCACGATGAACGCGCTCGAGCGGGTGCCGTGCCGGTCGGGATCGGCTTGCATCTCCGGCGCGTGGAGAACGGAGAATTGAGGGCTCAAGCCCGGCAGCTCGGACGCGGGGGGGCGCAGGAACATGTTGTGCGCGAACAGCGCGTGCCAGGCGGAGGTCGTCACCACGCGGACGTTGATCCCCACGGAGGGGTCTTCCCCCGCACGCGCGTCCTTCACGAAGAGCTCTCGCTCGGCCAGGTGACTCGTCACGTCCTCCTTGAGACGAGCATACGACTCCGGGGCCATCGGCACGTTCACCGCTCCCCAGTCGATCGTCTCTTCGGTGGTCGGGTCGCGAACGACGAAACGATCCGAAGGGGAGCGGCCGGTGTGAGGCGCCGTGTTTGCCGCGAATGCACCCACATCGGTGAGCCAGCCTTCACCGCGCGTGACGGCCTGCGTGTACAGCTGCGCCGGAGAGAGATTCCAGTGCACCGGCATCGATGCGTGAATCCCATGAAGCTCGAGTCCAAAGCGGCTGTCTATTCCAGCGGGTCGCGTCTCGGGGTGCTCCATAACCGGGGACATGGAATCGTTCTCTCTTGGTTCGACGGGATCGTAGCGTGGTCCATCCGTGGGCCGGTCGACGGGCGCAAGGTGCCCGTAAGGTGGGCCGACGAGGTCATGAAGTCTACGCGGAAACGGACGCTCGGATCCTCGCGAAAAAAAACCTTTGACTGCGAATTCGTCTGTTTATAGCTTTCAGAACTTCGCCGGACGATTTCGCGGGCAGTTCGCAGGTCTCGATCCGGTTCGGCTAACCCAGGGGCTCGGCACGACTTATAGCCTGATCGTGTCCTCACGACTCCTTCCCGTAACTCCGTCAGAGAGGTAGCGTGGAACGGATGTTTTCCTCCGCTCGTGGCCTAGACTCGTTCGACCAGTACCTTCAGGACGTCGAAAAATATCCCTTAATCCAGGATCCCAACGAGGAGCGCGCACTCGCTCGCCGGGCTCGTGCGGGAGACAAGGAAGCAGCGGAGCGTTTGGTGACAGCCAACCTCCGCTTCGTCATCTCCTACGTGAAGAAGTACCAGGGTCGCGGCTTGGGCCTGGCCGAACTGGTCTGTATCGGAAACGAGGGCCTGCTCAAGGCGGTCAAGAAATTCGATCCGGACAAGGGGGTGAAGTTCATCTCCTACGCGGTCTGGTGGATTCGACAGACCGTCCTCCAGGCATTGGCGGAGCAGACGCGCTCCGTTCGGATCCCCCTGAATCAGAATTCCAACCTCGCTCGACTCGCCCGCACTAACACCGCCCTGACACAACAGTTGGGTCGACCCCCGACCGACCAGGAGCTCGCCGACGACATGGAAGAGCCGGTCGAGACGATTCGCGCGCTACGACGGGTGGCCGCGAGCGAGCTGTCCCTCGACGCCCCCATCGATCGAAGCGATCGGGACAGCGCCTCGTTCGGTGAGCGATTCGCAGGTGTCGAGTCGGAGGATATCGAAGAGGACGTGGAGGCAACCGCGCGCCGTGACTTCCTCGAGACGATGTTCGAGAACTACCTGACTGAGCGGGAGCGGAAGATTCTCTACTTGTATTACGGGCTCGACGATGGCGAGGAGCGTACCTTGGAGGAGATCGGCTCGTTGCTTGGTGTCACGCGAGAGCGTATCCGGCAGATCCGGAACCGCGCTTTCGAGAAGCTGCGGGAGAGCCCTCATGGCGACTCTCTATCCGGGTTCTGGGCCACTCACTAGTCCGCCTCTCATTCCTCTTCCTCCACGCTAGCGCCCTCCCGGCGCGGAGAAAGCAGGAGAAGCTCCCTCACGTTGATCTCGGCCGTCGGGATCGTGACTCCGTCCCGCTCGTAGGAGTCGTACTCGAGTCGGCCCTCCACGTAGAGCTTGTCTCCCGTCTTCACGAAGTCGCTGGCGAAGAGCGCCAGCTTGTTCCAGAGGGTGAGGGAGTGCCAGTCGGTGCGCTCCCGTTCCGGGTCACCAATCGGGCCCACATGGTGGTTGGTGGCGAGACGGAGATTGGCCACCTTCGTTCCGCTTTGCGTCTCTCGAAGCTCCGGATCGCGTCCTACGTGACCGACGAGGATGATCTTGTTGACTGAACGGCTCATCGTACGGCTCCCTCCCTGCGGGTTCGAGGCACTCGGATCTCGGTGAGATTCCGGACGGAGCGCAACGATGGGGGGTTCCGAGGGGCACGCCCATGGAGAAGGCGGTCGAACCGAGCGGCTTCGCTGTGGCACGAGCCTTGGCTGAGCGGGAGCTCCAAGCGACGAGCCGACTCAGCCCTTGCAGTCGAACCAGGAGTCGCCCTCTCCGATGTCGACTTTCAGCGGAACGTCCAGCTCGATTGCGCCCTCCATATGCCTAACTACGAGCTTGCGAAGGCCGTCCGTCTCGGGCCTGGGCACCTCGAGTACCAGCTCGTCGTGCACCTGTAGCAGCAGACTTGCACCGAGGCCTTCTCGTTCGATCTCGTCGGCAATCCGGATCATCGCCACCTTGATCAGGTCTGCAGCAGACCCCTGGATCGGGGTGTTTTGCGCGACTCTTTCCCCGAACTGACGCACGTTCCAGTTACGCGACCCGAGCTCCGGGATGTAACGGCGGCGTCCGCTCAGCGTCTCCACGTATCCTTCGCTACGAGCCATTTCGATCTGGCGGTCCAAGAACGCCCGCACACCCGCGAATCGCTCGAAGTACTCGGCGATGAACTTGCCGGCCTCTTCTCTCGAGATCCCGAGCTGGCGCCCCAGGGAGAACTCTCCCTGCCCGTATAGCGTAGCGAAGTTGATGGTCTTCGCTCTGGCGCGCTGGTCGTTCGTGACACGGTCGATAGAGACATCGAAGATGACGGCCGCGGTCTGCCGATGGATGTCGATTCCCTCGCGGAACGCCTTCACGAACGCCGGATCACCTGAGAAGTGCGCAAGGATCCTGAGCTCGATCTGCGAATAGTCGGCGGCCAAGAACACGTGCCCGTCCGCGGGAATGAAACCCTTTCGAATCTCACGGCCGAGATCGGTGCGAATCGGGATGTTCTGGAGGTTGGGATCGGAGGAGGAGAGTCGTCCGGTCGCGGCGACCGTTTGATTGAAGGATGTGTGGATTCGCCCGGTCCCCCGGTTCACGAGCTTTGGCAACGCATCCACGTAGGTCGACCTCAGCTTCTCGAGCAGCCGGTACTCCATCAGATGCCGAGGCAAGGAATAGCCTTGTGCGGCCAGCTCCTCGAGCGCGGACGCATCCGTCGACGGACCCGTCTTGGTTCGCTTCACCACGGGAAGCTCCAACTCCTCGAAGAGAATCTGACGAAGTTGAGGGTTGGAGTTGATGTTGAACTCCTGGCCCGCTTCCTTGTAGATCTCCTCGCGGATGAGTTGGAGCTCCCGCTCGAGCTTGCGGCTCATCGTGGCGAAGAACTCCGCGTCGATACGTATCCCTGCCCGCTCCATCTTCGCGAGCACGGGGACCAAGGGCATCTCCAGCGTTCGGAACAGCTCGTCCAGCTTCTGCTCTGCGAGGCTCGTCCGGAATCGTGACCACAGACGCAGGGCAATGTCGCTCTTCTCACATGCGTGACCGCTGACCGTCGCAGGCGGGAGCTGCTCAGGCGGTACCCGCTGCTTCCCCTTGCCCGTCAACTCCGAGAGAGGTGACGGCGTATGTCCTAGGAAGTCGTTGGAGAGCACCTGGAGGGTGTGTTGTCGGCGTCCCGGGTCGAGAACGTAGGAAGCGATCATGGTATCGAAGTCGACCCCGGCCAGCTCGACCCCTGCACGCCCGAGGATCAACAGGTCGTGCTTCAGATCGTGTCCCACCTTGAGCACCATGGGATCGGCGAGCAGCTTTCGCACGGAGACCATCTCGTCCTTCTCAAGCGCGGGCAGGTTCTCGATCGAGTCCGTGGTTTCCTCGAGGAGCGTAGCGGGTGGGGGTTTGTGGCCAAGGGGTAGATACACTCCGGCCCCCTCCTCCCATGAGAAGGAAATCCCGATCAACTCCGCCTTCATCGGATCATCGGAGCTGGCGAAGGTATCAACGGCGACACGCTTCGCGGCGCGAATGGCCTCCATCGCTGCGTCCACCTCGGCTACCTCGGTCAGGGCCCAGTACTCCGGCCCGCCTCCTTCCGAGGAAGTCAGCTCGCTCGCCCCGTCGGCGGCGAATCTCTGCAGAAGCGTGTGAAACTCGAGCTCAGCACAGATCGACCGTAAAAGCCCGTAATCGGGCTTGTGGACCCGAAGACGATCCAAGTCGAGGTCGACCGGGAGGTCGGTCTTGATGGTGACGAGTCTCTTGGAGAGCCTGATCTGCTCGACGTGATTCGAGATGGACTCTCGCTTCGATTTCCAGGGAATTCTGTCCGGGTGCTCCAGAAGCTCCTCCAGAGGACCGATTTCGTTCAGAAGTCGCTTGGCCCAACCCCCACCGATTCCCGGTGCGCCTGGGACGTTGTCCGACGAATCTCCGACGAGCGCCAGGTAATCGATGACCTGCGAGGGCTCGATTCCGAGTCGCTCCGAAGCGTTCGACTCGTCCACCCATTCCGCCGCCACACCGGTCGGGCCTCCGCGTCCGGGGTTGAGTAGGTGAACGCCGGGGCCTACCAGCTGATGGAAGTCCTTGTCACCCGATACGACGACCGCCTCGATTCCCTCCGAGGTGGCCTTGCGGGCCAGCGTGCCGATCACGTCGTCGGCTTCGTATCCCTCCAGCTCCACCACTTCGTCGTGGAAAGCCTCGACGAGGGATCGAATCCTCGGAAGGGAGGCTCGGAGCTCATCCGGCATCTTCTCACGGGTGGCCTTGTAATCGGGGAACTCCTTTTCTCTGTGACTGAGACCGGAGTCGAACACCACGGCGAGATAGTCGGGTGCGTACTCCTCGCGAATCGTGAGCAGGAAGTTGACAAAGCCCCAAGGCGCGGACGTGTTCTCGCCCCGGGAGTTGGTGAGCGGTCGGTTGATGAACGCGAAGAAAGAACGGTAGATGAGTGCGTAGGCGTCGATCAGGAAAAGCCTCGGAGCTGCAGGGGTCGGCTCGACCATGGCGCTTGTAGGCATCCCGGTGGTCGGTGGTCATGGAAAAGGGGCCACCCCGTCACGGGGTGGCCCCTCGAATCCTACGCAGCGGAAGCCGTCGTCACATCTGCTTGGCTTCGATCGTGTGCAGTGTGTCGATCATCTTCTGCGCCGACTCCTCCATGTCGATGACCAGCGAATCGATGGTCGACACGAAGTAGTTGTGCGCGATGCTCACTGGGATCGCGATCGCCAGGCCGGCCGCGGTGGTCAGAAGCGCGACTTTGATGCCGCCCGCGACGAGCGTGGCCTCGACCTCACCAGCCACCTCGATGGCCTGGAAGGCGATGATCATACCGATCACCGTTCCCAGGAAGCCCAGCAGGGGCGCGATATTAGTGAGTGTGGCGAGCACGACGAGGCCCTTCTCCAGCTTGGACAGCTCCAGGAGACCCTGGTTCTCGATAGCCTTCATGACGCGCTCCGTGCCCTCGGAACGCCGCTCCAGCCCCGCGAAGAGGATGTTCGCGGCGGGGGAAGACGAATCGCGGCACACTTCCATGGCCTCGTCCACACGGTGCTCAGCCAGCAGCTCGTTGACCGAGGAGAGGATCTTCTTCGTGCGAGCGCTCTTGGCCAGCAGGTCGAAGAACTTCCAGATGATGACGAGAATTCCAATACCGAGGCAGGTACCGAGTGGCCACCGCATGAAGCCCATCTCGTCCCACGCGAACATGGCTTGCTCAGCCAGCCCCATTTCAGGATTGTCCATCCCCGGAATCTGGAGAAGGGCAGAGTATATCAGCGTTGAACCGACCAAGGGGACCTCCCAGCCTAAGTAAATGATCTCTTGAGGCCGTCCCGAACGTAAGAGACGACGAACTTCACGCTTTAGGGCAGACTCCGAACTCTAGGGAAGTCCGATAATGAACCCCCCCCCTGTGCCTGTCAAGAGCGGAATCACCCCGTTTTCGGGGGTAATTCAACGTCCCGAGACAGCTTGATGCACGCCGCGGCGTGGTTTTCGCCGACGCTCTCCAGAGGAGGGGTTACACGGCTGCATGCGTCATCTTTCAGCGGGTGCCAACACCTCGGATGAAACGGACAACCGGAAGGCGGCGAAACGGGTGAGGGAACGTCCCCTTCCAATACGATACGTCCGTGTCGATGGTCCCTCCTCGGCTCGGGCCGGGGGACCGCCGAGAGTAGCGCTCTCGTGTATGGATGCTTTGGCTCGGTGTACAGGGAGCGCACCGGGGCGGTCTCCACGATCCGACCCAGATACATCACCGCTACCCGGTCACTCACGTGCTCGACGACCGCCAGGTCGTGAGCGATGAAGAGATAGGTCAGACCGAGCCGCTCTTGAAGATCGCTGAGCAGGTTGATGACCTGCGCCTGGACCGAGACATCGAGTGCCGACACCGGCTCGTCGCAGACGATGAAGTCGGGCTCGACCGAGAGCGCTCGAGCGATCCCGATCCGCTGACGTTGCCCCCCGCTGAACTCGTGTGGGTAGCGGTCCTCGCTCTCCACCAGGAGACCCACGGTGTCCAGCAGCTCACGAATACGCTGTCTCCTACCGCTCCGGTCACCTGCCAGCTTATGGACCTTGAGCACCTCGTCGAGCATCTGCCCGACGGTCATCCGCGGGTTCAGCGAGGCGAAAGGATCCTGGAAGATGACCTGTGCCCTCCGTCTGAGGCGTCGCAGTGCACTGCTTCCCATCGCGCGGACATCCGTTCCATCGAAGTAGATCTCCCCTTCCGTCGCCTCGATCAAACGCAGGATCGCTTTTCCCGTCGTCGACTTCCCACAGCCCGATTCCCCTACCAGACCGAGCGTCTCACCGCGGTGGAGGTCGAAGGACACGCCGTCGACTGCCTTCACGAACGCACGCGCTCGAGGGAGGATGCCACCCGTGATCGGGAAATATTTCCTGAGATTGCGGACGCTCAGCAGGGGTGCGGGCTCGGTCTGGATCACCACTCGCTCCCCGCTCCCGCCGAGGTCCTTCTTCTCTCCGGCTCGTCCTCGAGCCAACAGCGCGACAGATGGTTGGTGTCCTCGGTCGCCAGGAGGGGTGGGACATAGGCTTCGCATCTATCCCACGAGTACGGGCAGCGACTGGAGAACCGGCAACCGGTGGGCCAGCCGACCGGGTTCGGCACGGTGCCCTCGATAGGGTGCAGACGACGGCCCCCCGCGGCCAGCTTGGGGAGGGATTCGAGTAATCCCTCCGTATAGGGATGTCGGGCTCGATGGAAGATCTCGTCCACAGTCCCCGACTCTACGATCTGACCCGCGTACATGACCAGCACCCGGTCGCACACCTCCGCGACCACTCCCAAGTCGTGAGTGATCAGTAGCACGGCCATTCCACGGCGACCCCGCAGATCGGCCAGCAGCTCGAGGATCTGTGCCTGGATCGTGACATCCAACGCGGTCGTCGGCTCGTCGGCGATCAGCAGCTCCGGTTCGCACGAGAGCGCCACCGCGATCATGACTCGTTGCCGCATCCCTCCGGAGAGCTGGTGAGGGTACTCTGCGAATCGCTGCTCGGGCTCGGGAATACCGACCTCTCTGAGCAGCTCGATCCCGACGCGCCTCGCTTCGGATCGCCCGATTCCCCGGTGAAGGGTCAACGCTTCGCGGATCTGGTTCCCGATCGTGAAGACGGGATTGAGGGAGGTCATGGGCTCCTGGAAGATCATGGCGATCCGATTCCCGCGGATCCTCCGCATGTCCTTCTCCGGAAGGTCGACCAGCTCTCGGCCTCGGAATCGGATCGAGCTCCCCGCGATGATCCGGCCGGGTGGATTCGCAATGAGCCCCATGATCGAAAGAGAGGTGACGGTCTTCCCACAACCGGACTCGCCGACGATCCCCAGGGTCTCTCCCGGCTCGATCGAGAAGGAGACCCCGTCCACCGCGCGAGCCACACCAGCATCGGTCGAGAAGTAAGTGGACAGGTCCTCTACCTGGAGCAGCGGCAAAGATCAGCTCCTGAGTCGGGGGTCGAGGGCGTCACGAAGCCCATCGCCGGCAAGATTGAAGGAGAGGACGACGAGGACGATCGCCAGGCCCGGAAACGTGGAGATCCACCACGCCCCTAGAAGGTTGTCCCTGCCGTCCGCCACCATCGTTCCCCAGGATGCGGTAGGGGGCTGGACGCCGAGGCCGAGGAAGGAGAGACCGGCCTCGAGCACGATCGTGTCTCCGATTCCGAGCGTGGCCGCGACGATGACCGGTGCCATCGTGTTGGGGATCAGGTGCCGCAGCACCAGACGGGTCTTCGACAGCCCGAGCGCCTTGCCTGCCTGAATGAACTCCCGTTCTCTCAGGCTCAAGACCTCGCCCCGGACGAGCCGCGTCGGCTGAGGCCATTGCGTGAGGCCGATCACCGCCACGATCAGGAAGATCGAAGGCTCGAAGAACGCGATGATCGCGATCAGGAGAACGAGCCGAGGAAACGAGATCACCATGTCGACGAAGCGCATGATCAGCGAGTCGAGCCTTCCTCCTGCGAAACCCGAGACCGCGCCCAGCACCGTGCCGATCGTCATCGAGATACTCACCGCGACGAAGCCGATCGTGAGCGAGATGCGAGCTCCGTACAGGACTCGGGACAGGACGTCTCTCGAGAACTGATCCGTACCGAGAGGGTGAGTGAGCGACGGGGCGAGCATCCGCTCGGTGATTAGACTTCCCTGAACCGCTGGATCGAAGGGGGCGAGGAACGGGGTCAGAAGCGCGGCCAGGTAGAAGACCATCACGGTGATCGCCGCACCGACCGCGACGTGGCTCTTTCGAAACGCCATCCACGCCAGCGACCACTGACCGACCCCCTTCATCGTGCGCGATTCGTGGATTCGCCGCTCCTGGAGGATCGATCCGCCACAGAGGGTGATGATCGCGAGGATCCACGTGGCGAAGGCGACTCGATGATCCCAAGCTCCGGAAGGGGCGGCCAGGACCCGCTCCCAACGGGCGATACCGATCCAGAGGAGCGCGCCCCAAAGGGCGAGCATGAGCCCACCGGTGGCTATCTGTCCACGGAGAAGCGGCCGGAGTCCCGGGAGAGCGAGGGCGGCAAGGTCGGCCCTGCTCGACTCAGTCATAACGGATCCGCGGATCGACCAGCGCGTACAGGACGTCGGCGACCAGATTTCCGACCACGACCATGATCGCGAAGATGAAGGTCCCCGCCATCACCACGGGATAGTCCCGCTGGAAGATCGCGTCGACCACGAGCCTCCCCATCCCCGGCCAGGCGAACACCGTCTCGATCAGCACTGTCCCTGAAAAGAGGAACGGCAGGTAGAGACCGAAGAGGGTGATGACCGGGATCAGACCGTTCCGGAGCGCATGCTTGAAGATGACGCTCAGCTCGGAGAGACCCTTGGAGCGTGCGGTACGGATGTAGTCCTGACGGATGACCTCCAGCATGCTTCCACGCATGTACCGAGCGATGCCCGCGGCGAGCACGAGGGCAAGCGACACCGACGGAAGCACCAGATGTGCGACACGGTCTCGAAGCTGCTCGACGGGGCTCATGAAGGGATACTCGACAGAGGTCATCCCCGAAGCCGGGAACCAGATGGGCCAGCCCCAAAGGTTTCTCGCGCCGAGGCTGAAGATCAGGATCAGCATCAACGCCAGCCAGAAGGAAGGCATCGAATAGAAGAACAGGCCCACGACGCTCAGTGAGCTGTCCGTCAGACGGTTCTGACGCACAGCCTGGAGCACCCCGACCAGAATCCCCGCAGTGAAAGCCAGGAGGAAGGCACAGAATGAGAGAATCAGTGTGTTCGGGAGGATCTGGACGATGATGTCCGCGACAGGCTGGTTTCGCGAGAACGAGATCCCGAAATCCCCCCGGAGCATCGCGCTCATCCACCGGAAGTACCGAACGTGCACGGGCTGATCGAGACCCATGTTCCGTCGCATCTGCTCCAGGACCTCCGGAGTGATATTCGGTGAGACGAACAGGGATGCTGCATCGCCCGGGGCGAGACTCAGGAGGAAGAACACGATGGTCGCGATCCCCAGAACCAGAGGAATCGACGCCAGGACCCTGCGGAGGACGAAGGCGATCACGGTCGGTGCCCGGCCGGTGGGAGGCTCGGGACGGACCCGCTCACGGCTGGGCGGGCTCGATCATCGGAGCTCGGCGGGGATCCACCACTCTCTGATGTTCACCCACTCCCCGCGAGCGTCGAGCTCGACGTCTTGCAGTCGGCGGTTCAGCCCGGCCAGCCGCTCGATATGATACAGGTAGGTGTAAGGCTGAACGTCTAGCAGACGGTACTGGTACTCACGCCAGAGTGGGAGCGCCTCCTCCCGATCCACCACTGTCTGCAGGGTATCGAGCAGCCGATCGAGCTCCGGATCCATGGTGCCGGACCATCCGTAGGGCTGATCGACCTCCTCGGAATGGAAGAGGTCGTGGTCGTCGAGCTTGAACTCGGTCACCCATCCGATCACCACTCCGTCGAAGTCCCGAATATCGGGTGTGTTGATCTGGTTCAGCAGTGTGCCCCACTCGACGACCTGCGGAGTGATCGCGATTCCGAGCGGTTGGAGCTGCGCCTGCATGATCTGAGCGATGTCTTCGCGCTGCTGATTGCCGAGGTTGTACTTGATGGAGATCGCGAGTGGCTCTCCGTCCGCGTTCTCCCGGACTCCGTCCGAGTCTCTGTCGATCCACCCGGCCTCGTCGAGCAGCGCTGCGGCCCGCTGAGGGTCGTAACGCAAGGAATCGCGAACGCCCTCGAAGAAGGCCCAGTGGTAGGGAGGCACTCCCGCGTTGGCCACCTCTCCGAAGCCCCGACGGATCGCTTGCACGATCTCCTCACGGTTGGTCCCGAGAGTGAGCGCCTGTCGCACTCTGGGGTCGGCGAGCTGCGCCCTTCGAGCGTTCCATCCAACCAAGTCGTAAGATCTGAACTGGAAGGTCCTGAGCTCGAGACGCTCGGCCGACTCGATCTGGGGTGTCTGATCGGGTCCCGGAGCCACGTAGAAATCCAGATTCTCCGTAAGAAGCTCGGTCAGGAGTGTGGTCTGCTCAGGAATGATCCGATAGACGTAGCGATTCAAGTATGGCGGTCCACCGAGCGCCTCCGGAAACGCGGGGTTCCTGACGAAGCTCCAACTCGCGTCCGCTTGATGGGCTTCGAATACGAACGGCCCGTTCCCGATCGGGCAACGGCTGCCGTAGGGATGTTGACGAAGCTGGGCAGGGGGCACGTCTCCCAAGAGGTGCTCGGGCATGATGGCCGTGGCCCGCCATGGGTCCAACAACTCCGCGTGGGGCGCCACCTTGAGGCGGACGGTGAGGGAGTCCAGAACCTCGACCGCGTCGGGTCCCTTCTCGTAGTGGGTCCAGAACGCCGCGTTGGGGAAAGCCGTCTCCGGGTCGATGGCTCTCGAGAAGGTGAACTCGACATCGTATGCCGAGGTCGGAGTCCCATCGTGCCACCGCACGTCGTCCCTCAGACGGAAGGTGAGCGTCTCGGCTTCCTCGTCGAACTCCCAGGACTCGGCAAGGTAGGGGCGAGGCTCGAAGTCCTCGTCGAAGTCGATCAGGGTCATGAGATTCACGAACGACTGATGCTGGCTCGACGAGTAGTCCGAGGAAACCAGGGCGTTCATTCCGTCGGGCATCTCCCCGATCGTTCCGACGACGGCCGTTCCGCCGTATCGCTCACCGGAGGGCTGCTCGAACTGGCTGAGGTAGGCCTCGACTCGCGGTAGGACTTCCTGGCAGAACTCCGGAAGTCCGGCCAGCGCGCGGCCCGCCGAGTCCCCGCCGCCACATGCGGACAAGAGCAGCGTGAGCGCCACGAACGCGGGACCGCGGACCCCGTTCCGCCCTAATACATGTCGGATTCGCATCGAGTTTACATCCCGGTTGAGACGGCCGAGCCCCGGTCGTAACGCAATCACCGGCGCCAGGTCCAAGCAGGGGATTCATAGTGAGCGAGGAGAGACGCCGCCACCCTCTGCTCCCTCGGTCGAAGGCGGCCCCTCCGCCACTCACCGGGAAGAGCCTCGGCCATAGCCGTCTCGATGGAGTCCGCCACTACGGTGAATCGGACTTGCTGGCCCAGAAGCTCCGCCACCGATCCTCCGCCGTAGCGGAGACCGGGAACCAGCTCGGGACCGGGGAGCAGAGGAAGCGAGCCGTGCTGCAGGAGGGTGCGGCCGATTCTCGCCTGGGCGCTGCCCACGATCTTCTGACCGCGCGCCTGAATCTCGTTCTCGACGGGCCTGTTGAAGCACGCGCCCGCCCCGAGCGCCGGGACGCGGCCCTCCGAGCGGGCCAGCTCGGCGGGGACTCCCAGCGCCTGCAGCGCGACGACGAGCGCTCGGTTGATGACCTCGAATGTAGCCCGTGGGCCACCCAGTGCCCGGTCTCGGGCGACCACTGCGTAGGTCAGCTCGCGATCATGTAGCACCTCTCGCCCACCAGTGGGTCTCCGTACGACACGACCCTCCAATCGGCCGCTCACCACCTCACCGTACCGCTTCCACGCGGGCTGATTGCGCCCCAAGGAGAGAGTCGGATGACTCCACGAATAGATGCGCAGCACGCCCTCAGCCGGCTCCAGGCACCGCGCCAGCGCCACGTCGACCGCCATGTTGCGAGCGCCCGAGTCTGGTCCGGTCCGGACGACCCGCCAACGAACCGGAACGTCAGGCCTCGGTCTCGGCATAGGTTTCGATCGGGGGACACGAGCAGACGAGGTTCCGATCACCGAAGGCATTGTCGACTCTGCCGACCACGGGCCAGAACTTGTGCTCGCGGGTCCAGGGAGCGGGGAAGGCGGCCTGCTCCCTCGTGTAAGGATGGGACCAGTCCTCCGAGACTACCGCCCGCGCCGTGTGCGGGGCGTTCTTGAGTGGATTGTCCGTCCGATCCATCAGGCCCATCTCGATCTGCTGGATCTCGGCGCGAATGGAAACGAGAGCGTCACAGAACCGGTCGAGCTCGGATCGCGACTCGGATTCAGTGGGCTCGATCATGATCGTGCCGACCACCGGAAACGACATCGTGGGCGCGTGAAATCCGTAGTCCATCAGGCGCTTCGCGATGTCCTCGTCGGTGACGCCAGCCGATCGACGGAACGGCCGCAAGTCCAGGATGAACTCGTGGGCGACCCGACCGGAGGGTCCGCGGAAGAGCACGTCGAAGTGACCCTGTAGACGATGCACCATGTAATTGGCGTTCAGGATGGCGATCTGGCTCGCCCGACGGATGCCGTCTCTCCCGAGCAGGGCGATGTAAGCCCAGGAAATCAGGAGGATAGATGCGCTCCCCCAGGGAGCGGAGGCCACCGGACCGATCGCCTGCTTTCCACCCGTCTGCACCACGGGGTGCCCAGGAAGGAAGTCAGCGAGATGCTCCGCCACGCATATCGGCCCCATCCCCGGCCCCCCGCCACCGTGAGGGATGGCGAAGGTCTTGTGCAGATTGATGTGGCAAACATCCGCTCCGTAATCTCCGGGCCGGCAAATCCCGACCTGCGCGTTCAAGTTCGCACCATCCAGATACACCTGTCCGCCGTGGCGGTGAGTGGTGTCACATACCTCGCGAACTCGCTCCTCGAAGACTCCGTGCGTGGATGGATAGGTGATCATGAGCGCGGCGAGGGCCTCGGAGTGCTTCGCCGCCTTCTCGCGCAAGTCGTCGAGGTCGACGTTTCCCTCATCGTCGCATGCCACGACCACAACCTTCATTCCGGCCATGACGGCGGAGGCGGGATTCGTGCCGTGGGCCGATGAAGGGATGAGACAGACGTTGCGGTGCCCTTCGCCTCGGGTCTCGTGATAGGCGCGGATCACGAGAAGCCCGGCGTACTCGCCCTGGGCACCCGAGTTGGGTTGGAGTGAAACGGCGGGGAGACCGCTGATGACGGCGAGCCAGTCGGCCAACTGTTCGATGATCTCTCCGTATCCGGCGACTTGGTCCGAGGGCGCGAAGGGGTGCACGGCCGAGAATTCCGGCCAGCTGATCGGGACCATCTCGGTGGTCGCGTTGAGCTTCATGGTGCAAGAGCCGAGCGGAATCATGCTCGTACACAGCGAGAGATCTCGACCCTCCAGCCGGCGGATATAGCGCAGCATCTCGGTCTCGGAGTGGTACCGGTTGAAGACCGGATGCTCGAGGAAGGACGATCGCCGGCGGACCCCGTCGAAGAAGGCGTCCGGCTCTTCGAGTGCACCCGAGGCTTGGTCCAGAATCGAAGCGCGGACTTCCTGCTCCCCGGCAAAGACCCTGATCAAGGCCAGGAGGTCGCCCGACTCGACCGCCTCGTCGAGCGATATGCCGACGGTGCCGTCACCGAAGTCGCGAAGATTCATCCTCGCATCTCGCGCAGCCTCGAGTACCGCGACGGCTCCCGGTGCTGCCGGTCGAACCCGGAGGGTGTCGAAGAAGTGGCGAGTGACGACCTCGTGGCCGAGGTGGTTCAAGACCCACGCGAGGACGCGAGTGAGATCGTGGATCCGGGCGGCGATGCGGCGGATCCCCTCGGGTCCGTGGTAGACCGCGTACATGGAGGCCATGACGGCGAGGAGGACCTGCGCGGTACAGATGTTGGAGGTGGCGCGTTCTCTACGGATGTGCTGTTCACGGGTCTGAAGGGCCATCCGAAGAGCCGTATCACCCGCCGAGTCGCGGGAAACACCTATGATGCGACCCGGGATCCAGCGCTTGAGCTCCTCGCGCGTAGCAAAGTATGCGGCGTGTGGGCCTCCGTATCCGAGTGGAACTCCGAACCGCTGCGAGCTCCCGACGGCGATGTCCGCCCCCATCTCACCCGGGGGCGTGAGAAGGGCGAGCGCGAGTAGATCGGAAACCACGGCCACACCGGCGCCGGCTTCATGAGCTTGTCCGATGACTCCGGTCAGGTCCTTCACCTCGCCGTCGGTCGCCGGATAAGCCAGAAGCACGCCGAACACCGACGAATCCAGGAGCTCGCCCGGTTTCCCCACCCGAACCTCCACACCGAGCGGCCGGGCCCGCGTCTCGACCACGGCGGTCGTCTGCGGATGGCACCCATCGTCCACGACGAAGACGGTCCGGCCGGCCGCGGCCTGATTCATCAAGAGGGACATGGCTTCCGCAGCGGCGGTAGCCTCGTCCAGCAGCGAAGCGTTCGCGAGCGGGAGCCCCGTCAGGTCGATGACGGCGGTCTGGAAGTTCAGGAGAGCCTCTAGACGACCCTGCGAGATCTCCGCCTGGTAGGGCGTATACTGAGTGTACCAACCGGGATTCTCGAGAACGTTCCGGCCGATGACGGCGGGGGTCACCGTGTCGGCGTATCCCATTCCGATATAGGACCGAAAACGGGTGTTCCTGGTGGCGATGCTCCGCAGCTCGCGTATCAGCTCCGGTTCCGAACGGGCATCCTCGACACCGGTCAGATCGTCGTTTCTGATCGCTTCAGGAACCGCGTCGGCGATTAGGGAATCGAGGGAGTCGTAGCCCAGCTCGGCCAACATCTCTCGGACTTCCTCGGCCCCGGGGCCGAGGTGCCGGTCCGAGAACCGGTCCGTGCGACTTGTGAGAGAGGTCATCTAGGTGGGCTGAAGTGGCACGCCCCGAGCGCCCCGAGGGACGGACAGCAGCATGATCGGTTCGAAGATTGGGAACCCGGATGGGACCCGAGCGTTCCGGGGTCCGAGCACCTAGTCCACGAGGGCCCGGTAGGCCTCATGATCCAGGAGGTCCTCGAGCGAGGAAGGCTCTCGCACCTTCAGCCGGATCATCCACCCTTCCCCGTAGGGATCGGTGTTCACGATGGCCGGATCGTCGTCGAGCACCGAATTGATCGCCACGATCTCACCCGCCACCGGTACGTAGAGGTCGCTGACCGCCTTCACGGCCTCGATCGTCCCGAAGACGTCCTGCTTCTCGAACTCCTCACCTACCTCCGGGAGCTCCAAGAAGACTACGTCTCCCAGCTCGCCTTGGGCGTAGTCGGTGATCCCCACTAGGAACACGTCCTGGTCGTCCGTAGGCTTCAGGTATTCGTGTTCTTCAGTGTAGAACAGACCTGCGGGGATCTCGGACATCGTGCCTCCGGCGTAGGGCGGGTGGTGAACGCCCCGCCAATAGATATTTTCCCTTCGGGAGCGTCAACCCGAGACCGCTCGTTTCCAGCGACGCCTGGATTTGAGTGGAGTCCTTGCAGAGATTGCTTCTTGCTCGCCGGACGCGGCACCGAACGACGTACCGCTCGAGTCGGTGCACACTTTCTCCCCAGACCCGGAGACATCGAATGTTCGGTGGCCTAGGTGTCGGTGAACTCGTCATCATCGTCATTCTCCTCCTTCTTCTGTTCGGCGCCAAACGGATTCCGCAGATCGCGAGGGGACTCGGAGAGGGGATCCGCAACTTCAAGAGCGACGTGAAGGAGCCCGACAGGCTGAGCGAGGGCGAAGACTCGCAGTCCGACAACGAGGGCGGGAGGGCCTGACGTTTCTGACCGCGCGCCGTGGGTTCGGCTCTCGATTCTGTTTCTCACGGTCTTCGTGGACCTGGTGGGATTCGGGATCGTCCTGCCACTGTTGCCCATCTATGCCGACCGATTCGGGGCTTCGGGTACTCAGATCGGCATTCTCGTCCTTTCGTATTCCGCAGCTCAGCTGCTCTTCGCCCCAATCTGGGGGCGCTTCTCAGATCGGTTCGGTCGCCGCCCAATCCTGATCATCGGTCTGCTCGGGTCTGCGGCATCGTATCTGGTATTCGCCTACGCAGGTTCGATCCTCGTCCTGCTCGTCTCCAGAATCATGGCCGGGATCGGAGGAGCCAACATCCCGGTGGCTCAGGCATACATCGCCGACATCACCCCCCCAAAGGACCGGGCTGGAAACATGGGGCTGATCGGAGCCGCCTTCGGGCTGGGGTTCATCTTCGGTCCAGCGATCGGTGGACTGCTCGCTCCGGTGGCGGCGGAGCTCCCAGGACTCGCCGCGGCGGGACTGTGCGGGGCCAACGCGATACTGGCCATCTTCCTCCTTCCAGAATCTCTGTCTAGGGACGAGCGGAAGACGCTCGCGGTCGTTCGGGCGGAGACGATGCAGCCGGGAGTGACCCTCTTCCTCGGGGGCGCATCGCCCTCCCGGATCGACGAGTTCAAGCTGATCCTCCAGAATCCAGGATTCGTCCGAGCCCTTGTCCTATCGTTCATCTTCACCACCGCCTTCTCCATCATGCACCCGATCTTTCCCCTTTTCGCAACGGGGCGCTTCGGACTGAACGAGCGCGATGTGGGGTGGTTGTTCGCGTTCATCGGGGTCATCTCCGCGGTCATGCAGGGAGGCGTCGTTCGGCTGGTCGTCGGTCGTTTGGGAGAGGTCAACCTGATACGGATCTGTGCGGTGCCTTTCGTCGCGGGTTTCAGCATCATCGGAGCCGCTAATACGGTGCCCGTGCTTCTGGGTGGGCTCGCGCTTCTGGCGGTCGGCTTCGGTGGCACGCTCCCGTCGCTGGTCAGTCTCCTTTCCCGTTCGGCTCCTGAGGAGCTGCAGGGTGGCTCGCTAGGTGTTGGGCAGAGCGCCGGAGCGCTCGCACGTGTGGTGGGGCCTTTCATGGCCGGGGTCCTGTGGGATGCATTGGGTACGTCTGCTCCCTACTACGTGGCCGCTGCGATCGGTGCGGTCGCAGGCTTGTGGGGCCTCCGATTACGCGAGCCCGATTGATCATTGCCGATGCGCTCGAAGCTCTTGGACAACGTCGTCGTCGTGCTCGATTCTCCCCAGAATGTGGTGAACATCGCCGGCGTGGTCCGCGCGATGAAGAACATGGGGCTCGGGCGACTCCGTCTCGTGCAACCAGACGAGTTCGACCCGTGGCGAATCGAGGGAATCGCGCATAGATCCGAGGACGTCGTCGCGTCTGCCGAGATCCACGACACGTTGTTCGAGGCCGTCCGCGACTGCGTGTACGTGCTAGGCACCACCGCCAGAGCGAGGACAGCGCACCGGAACTATTGTCGTCCACGTGATGCGGCACTCCGGATCGCGGCACGGGCCGCGGACGGGCGGGTGGCGCTGGTGTTCGGGCGCGAGGACCGGGGTCTGACGAACGATGCGTTGGATCGATGCGACGCCGTAATCGTGATTCCCACGGATCCGGACTATTCGAGCATGAATCTTGCTCAGGCGTGTCTGTTGATCGCCTACGAGCTCTTTCTCGCGGCGGAGGGTGAGGAGCCATCGCTTCCCGAGGGCAAGCGTGCGACCGCTCCCGCGAACCGG
The DNA here is from genome assembly GCA_024638345.1 of Gammaproteobacteria bacterium. GTDB lineage: Bacteria > Gemmatimonadota > Gemmatimonadetes > Longimicrobiales > Gaopeijiaceae > JAAXGI01. The sequence continues at coordinate 19,969 of JAHEKL010000006.1, forward strand.
GAAGAGATCGAGGGGATGCTTTCGGCGTTGGCGGATGGCTTGGAGAGGATCGAGTTCTTCAAGGCTCGTGCATCGGATAGCGTGATGCGCACGTTTCGCACCCTGCTGTCGCGGGCCGAGCCCGATCGTCAGGAAGCGGGACTCGTCAGGGCGTTGGGATTCGAGATCGGTAACTACCTGGATCGGCTCTCCGGATCGGGAGGGGCGAGGGAAGAAGCGGGCGGAGATCAGGCCGGCACCCAGTGACCGGAGCACGGTCCCTCTGTGACCTGATGTACGGGGCATCGGCAGGGGCGTATTGTTCCGAAGGAGTGGTCGGCGAGCGGCGGGAGCGAGAGATCCATGCCATTGGCGGAACGGGCGTCGAATACGGCCTCCCTGGCAGAGCGCTATCGCGTTCTGCTGGAGATCGGGCATGCGCTCACCGGAACACTCAACGACGAGGATCTCTACGCCTCGATCTATCGCGAGACCGCCAGGGTCATCGAGGCCGACGGCTTCTACGTCTCCCTCTATGATGCGGAGAGCGACGAGGCCACCGTCGTTTTCTGGGCGGATGAAGGAAAGGGCCGACAGGCCCAAATCGTCTACGTCGGCTCGGAGAATCCGGTGATCCGGACGGGGAAGGCGAGGATGGTGGCGGATCACCTCAGAGACCAGTCGCTTCTCGTCATCGGAGACGTGGGAGAGCGTGTCACGCGTTCCGCCATCTCGGCACCCATGTCCACGCGGGGCCAGATCGTGGGGGTGATCAGTGCGCAGAGCTACCGTCCTCACGCGTACACCCATTCGGATCTAGAGCTGCTTCAGGGGATCGCGGACCTGGCCGCGGTCGCCAGCCAGAATGTCCGTCACGTCAACGAGTTGGACCGGCGCCGCCGCGAAGCCGAGAACATGGAGGCGATCGTGCGGGCGCTCGTCAGCTCGCTCGACATGGACGAAGTATTGGGCCGGATCGCCGAAGCGGCTCTCGACCTGCTCGAGGGAGACGGAGCGGTCGTATGGCTTCTGGAGGAGGAGTCTGCACGGGTCGCTGCGAGCCAAGGTCCGATCGCGCCGGAGGTGGGCTCCCGCCTCGCTCTGGAGGGTGATCTGGTTCCGCTCCTGACTCAGCAAGGTCGCCCGTTGCTCCTCGACGAGATCGGTGAGGAGAGTCAACTCCTGACGGACCGACTGCGGACGCATCTCCGCGCTCGCAGCGCGCTCGTCGCACCCCTGAGCTTCGGGGATCGGGTCACCGGTGCCCTGGCGGTGGGAGTGGCGCACGACCGGGCGTTCGACGCGGAGGATGCGCACCTGATGGAACGGTTGGCCGGTCACGCTTCGGTGGCTCTGCAAAATGCGAGGCTTCACGCGAGCCTCCAGGCGCTGTCTCTGACCGACCCACTCACCGGCCTACCGAACCGCAGACACCTCGAGCTGCACCTGAGTCAGGAGCTCGCGGCGGCTAGACGAGGCCGAAAGCTCTCGGTGGTGCTCTTCGATCTCGATAACTTCAAGCAGTACAACGACACGCTCGGACACCTGGCAGGTGATGAGGTGCTGAGCGCCGTGGGTGATGTCCTGGCAGGCGAGACGCGCGCGATGAACCTGGTGGCACGGTACGGAGGAGACGAGTTTCTGGCCGTCCTGTCGGACACCTCGGTAGAAGGGGCTCGACAGCACGCGGTCCGTGTGGCCAAGCGAGTGGCTCGGCATCCCGCGCTGGGACCGGCGGGAATCACGCTCAGCGCCGGCGTCGCCTCCTTCGATGACGCCAATCCATCCATCGCGGAGTTGATTCGGGCGGCCGACGAGGACATGTATCGGTCCAAGGCCGCGAAGAGCTCGAAGTGAAGGGGGCCGGACCCGGTCAGGCTGCTGGTCGAGAGGACGCTCACGAGCTCACGGAGGTGGCTCGAGAGCTTGCGCTCCGGGCCGGCGAAGTGACCCTTCGCTACTTCGGCGAGGTGCTGGCGGCCGACCTCAAGTCGGATGGCAGCCCAGTGACGAGCGCCGACCGCGAAGCAGAAGGGCTGCTGCGGGAAGAGATCGAGCGGAGGTACCCCGACCACTCCATCTTGGGTGAAGAGTTTGGAGAGCGGGTCGGAAGCGCCCCGGTCCGATGGGTTCTCGATCCGATCGACGGCACCCGCGCCTTCATGAGAGGCGTGCCTCTCTACGCCGTCCTCATCGGAATCGAGGTGGCGGGCACGGCGACCGTGGGAGTAGCCCACTTCCCAGCGCTCGACGAGACCATCGTGGCGTGCAGGGGCCGCGGTTGCACTTGGTGGACCTCATCCGCGGCTCCGCCCCTGACCTCTCACGTCTCCGAAGTTCGAGACATTGGCGAGGCGATGGCTCTGACGACCGATCCCGCCACGATTCTGTCCTCTCCGATTGCTTCGGGTTGGCGAGATCTGAGCGACTCGACGCGCCTGGTACGCGGCTGGGGCGACGCCTATGGTCATGTGCTCGTGGCTACAGGTCGAGCCGAGATCATGATCGATCCCGTGCTGTCGTCATGGGACGCTGCGCCGCTCCTGCCGATCGTCGAGGAGTCGGGAGGTCGCTTCACGGATCTGTCGGGGCACCAGACGATTCACGGGGGGTCGGGCGTTTCCACGAACGGCCACCTGCATGAGGTGACCCTCAGGTTGATCACCGAGGCGGGCTGATCGCCCGAGCCCCTAGCGAAGCGCCAGCTCCGCTTCGACCATTTCCGGATCCGGCTTCGGCTGCCAAATCTGGATCATCGGGAAGGTGGCGAGGAACCAGTGCGCCACGCCCCAGAAGAGCCCCAGGAATCCCAGTCCGATGAGAGGCTCCCAGATCGTCAGGGTAGGTGTGCCCGGCTCGTGAAGGGACGGGGCGATCATCAGGAAACGCTCGAGCCATAGCCCGATGAGGGTCAGAAGCGTGATACCGCCCAGCCACGCTGGGATCGTCTTGGGCCATCTTCCGATCAGCGCCGAGAAGGGAACGATGAAGCAGAGAACGATCACGACCAAGCCCAGCGGGCCCCACTCAGCCCCGGATCGGTGCACGATCCACTCCTGCTCCCAAGGCAGCTTTCCGTACCAAATGACGATGTACTGGGACCAGAACAAGTAGGTCCAGAAGATCGAAAAGGCGAAGGTCAGCTTCCCCAGATCGTGGAGCTGATAAGTGGAAATGTGCGTGTCCGCAAAGACGTTACTTCGCTTGAGAAGCACGGATACCAAAGCGGTCGCGCCGATCCCGCCCCAGAACGCGCCCATGAAGAACCACGCGGGGAACATCGTCGATAACCAATGCGGCTCGAGCGACATCGCCCAGTCGATCGCGAAGATGCTCATGACGAACGCGTAGACGAGCACGAGTGCGGGAGACAGCGTGTTGAGGCTTTCCCAGCTACGGGCTTCCTCCTCGGTATTGCCCCGCCAACTCCGGGAGAGGCGCTGCCTCCATCGAGCCCTGGACACCAGCCCCTCCTCATCCGCCTCCCGCTCCGGCCCCAGGTCGGGTCGAAGAGCCAGATACATGAAACGCAGGCTCAGTCCGAAGAGCAGAAGGGCGCCGACGACATTCCTGGCCGTGAGAAAGGGAATGTTGAGGAACGCCGCCTTGGCCTGGACGATCTCGTCGGTGGCCATGAGCTCGATCCACGGGAAGTAGCTCTCCCGGAGAGTGAGCATGGGTAGCAACAGCAAGAACGAGAACGGGAGGAACGCTCCCAGAGCCAGCGATACGCGTCGCACCGACCAGTTCCACCGGGCCTTGGTAATGACCGTCGCGGCGCAGAGGATCACAGCTCCCTGCGCGATGCTCGTGAAAAAGAGCCAGTTCGATACGTAGGCCTGCCACGCCCGGTCCGGGTTCGAGGCCAGGAGTGCGACGAATGCGATCGCTCCGACCGCGACGAGCAATCCCGCGGAGAGTACCGCGGACCTCGCCCGAGTCAGATAACGAGCGCTCAGTTCCGATGGAATCGGGACGTCGTGCATGCTATTGGACCTGAGCCGAATCGGCGGCGTCGGGCGGACTCAGACCCTGCTGAGCCTGGAGCTCTCTCACGTAATTCACGATATGCCACCGGTCGAAGTGACTGATCTGATGACCGTATGGGGGCATGATCCCCCTGCCGACGCGGATGATCGTATAGAGGTACCCGTCTGGGTACCCGGCGGCTGTGGGAGTAAGCAAGGAGAACGCGGGAATCCCGGCGCGCGTGACCGGTCCTCCTCCGTCGGCGGCTGTCCCGTGGCAGGGGCTGCAGGCCCTGTTGAAGACCACTTCCCCGCGCGCGAGCGAGGCGGGCGTCGCGCCGACCGGGTTCACTAGCCCGGTGACCTCGGGCGCCTGCTGGAAGAGCTGCGTCTGCGTGACCGGCGCGGGAAAATCCGCGAGCTCGGGCTGACCGACGTTCACCGCACCTGGAGCGGAGGGAAAGTTGCCCGCCGCGAAGGGGACGGAGCCCTCGGGAGGCGCGAGAGGGTTCTCGTACTCGCCGATCGACGACTGGACCCTCATGCTTCTGCCGAACACGGCTTGCAGCACATCGTCGAGTGGCGAGCACCCCGACGCCACGAGTGCCGCGGCCGAGCAAGCGACCAGACGGAGCCTCCGGACGAACACGGCGCGGTCACCCATGCGCCTCTCCCTCCGAATCCTCTTGCAGCTTGGACGGGCTGCTCGACTCGAGGATCGAGCGCGCTGCGCGCAGGCGATCGCCCGATGAGGTCACGTAGACGCCGAAGCGCCCTGCGGTGAATTCTGGGTCGTACACGACGCTGGTCTTGAGGTCGGGGATCCGCATGTTCCAGAACACGCCGATCACGGTAGCGAGCACGCCGAAAAGGATGGTCATCTCGAAGGCGATGACCACGTAGGCCGGAATCGAGAGAATCGGTTTCCCTCCCGTGACCAGAGGCCAATCCATGGAGGTGAAGATCGTGAACGCGAAGCCGGTGGCCGCGCCGGTCAGTCCTCCTATCAGCGTGAAGAGGCGCACGGGGCTCGGCCCGTATCCCAGTGCGTGCTCGATCGCGTGCTCAGGGAAGGGAGCAAAGGCGGTGATCTCGTCGAATCCCTCCCGACGAAGCGCCTTGATGGCCTCCACGGTGGAGTCGAGATAATCGAAGGAGGCCATGAGCCCCTGCCGCGTGGCGTTCATCGCGCGACTCCCTCTCCGGTCCTCGAGCGCATCGGCGCCGGCAGGACCTCCTTGATCTCAGCGATCGCGACGGGAGGCAGCAAGCGAACGAAGAGCAGGAACCAGAAGGCGAACCAAGCGAAGCTTCCCACCATGATGCCCATCTCGGTCAAGCTCGGACGGTAGTTGCCCCATGCGAACGGCATGAACTCGTGAGACAGGGAGGTGACGATGATGACGAATCGCTCGAACCACATCCCGATGTTGATGAAGATGGAGATGACGAAGAGCGCGGCGATGGAGTGCCTGACGCGCTTGAACCAGAGCAGAATGGGGATCAGACCGTTGCACGTGAGCATCGTCCAACTCGCCCACCAATAGTCCCCGAACAAGCGATTCCAGAACGCTTGCCGCTCCGGATCCTCACCCGAGTACCAGGCCATGAAGAATTCGTTGAGATAGGCGTAGAGCACGATCAGACCCGTGACGAGACAGAGCTTCGCCATCGCGTCGAAGTGCTTGGTCGTCAGATAGGCCTCGAGCCCGAATGCTTTCCGGATCGGCACCATCAGAGTGATGACCATTGCGACACCCGAGAAGATCGCGCCCGCCACGAAGTACGGAGCGAAGATCGTGGCGTGCCAACCCGGTACGATCGACATCGCGAAGTCCCACGACACGACCGAGTGCACAGAGAGGACCAGCGGAGTGGCGAGCGCGGCCAGGTACAGGTAGGCCTTACCGAAGTGATGCCACTGACGGTCGGTGCCCCTCCATCCAAAGGAGGTGAGCTGATAGATGCGATGCCTGAGGCTTCCGGGTTTCGCCTGGTCGCGCGCAGCCGCGATATCCGGCACCAGACCAAGAAGGAAGAAGAGGGACGACACCGTGAAGTACGTCGTCACCGCGAACACGTCCCATACCAGCGGGGACCTGAAATTCGGCCAGAGCAGTCGCTCGTTCGGGTACGGGAAGAGCCAATACGCGTGCCAGGCACGACCGAGGTGGATGATCGGAAAAAGCCCCGCTGTCATGACCGCGAACACGGTCATCGCCTCGGCCGCGCGGTAGATGGACTGCCTCCACTTGGCGCGGAACAGGTAGAGAATCGCGGAGATCAGCGTGCCCGAATGCGCGATACCGACCCAGAAGACGAAGTTGGTGATGTAGACGCCCCATCCG
>JAHEKL010000156.1 GCA_024638345.1 Gammaproteobacteria bacterium
GATCGTCGAGCCCAAGCAGCTGCCGAAGAACGGCTGCTGGAGCAACTCGAGCAAATTGAATCAGGGGCGTTGGGTCGCTTCGATCCCACCCTCAGCCCCGACCAAGAGGGTGGGGCTCTCCAAGGAGCCGTCGTGGTTCTCGACAAAGGCACGGGGGCTGTTCGGGCCCTCGTGGGAGGTCGGTCCTTCGAACATTCCAAATTCAACCGCGCTGTCCAGGCTCGTCGCCAACCGGGCTCCGCGTTCAAACCGCTGGTGTTTGGCGCTGCGCTCGAGAACCGCGTGATGACGCTGGCGGACCGGATCAGCCTCACTCCCGTGCGTCTCGAGACGGAGGAGGGTCTCTGGGAGCCGAAGGACCTGGTGAAAGACACGACCGGCATGTCGGCGCGTGCGGCCATGGCCCAGTCCTCGAATACCGCTGCAATTCGGGTCGGCATGACAGCAGGTCTTCGCGCGGTGTCGGACTTCGGCAGACGGATGGGCATAGAATCCCCAGTGGCCCCTTATCCTTCGACCTTTCTGGGGGCCTCGGAGGTAACTCCGGTCGAGCTCGCCGCTGCCTTTGCCGCCATCGGAAACGGTGGGTACAAGGTGGGGCCCCATCTCATCGAGAGGATCGAATCCCCCGAGGGCGAACTACTTTGGGAGCGAAGGCCGTCCAAGCAGCGCGCCACGGACCCGGAAGTGGCTTACCTGCTTCATACGATGCTCGAAGACGTCGTGAATCGAGGCACCGGTTCCGGGATTCGGCGAGAGGGCTACCGCGGCCCGGCCGCTGGCAAGACAGGGACCACGAATCAGGGTCGAGACGCGTGGTTCGTCGGGTACGGTGAAGAACTTTCGACAGCCGTCTGGATAGGCTTCGACGAGCCCAGGCCCATTGTGGAGAATGGAACGGGTGGCCGGCTGGCGGCGCCCGTCTGGGCCCGTATGATGAACGATCTCGTGGGGACTCGGGCCGTGGCCCCGTGGACCCCTCCGAGGGGTCTGTCGGAGGCCATCGTGGATGCCACCCTCGGGCTTGTGGTGCCGGAGGACTGTCCTTCGTCTCGCCCGGTACGTCGAGAACTCTTCCTCGCGGGAACGGAGCCACCTGAGTTTTGCCCGAGTCGCGATCTGAGGATTGAAGCAGGCCCTGGCCTCGCACCGGTGCCCAGGATCGCGCCGGTGGAGCTCGCAATTCCCGAATTCGTCAATCCGATGGGTCCGGGAGGTGTGTTCTGATGGAAACGGTCCGACGAGAAAGGGCTAGGATCGCCGACGTTCCGATCCCCGCGGGGGTGGGCCGCCCCGATACCGCCGGCATTCCCGAGCCGGGGGAAGTTCGCTTGGCACCTGTAGCCCCCCGTTTGGCTCAACACCGGGCCGCCCTCGTATCGGCCATGGGCGTGCCGTTCTTCGAAGGCAATAGCGTTCAGATTCTCAAGAACGGAGATGAGATTTTCCCGGCGATGTTGGCCGCAATCGAGGAAGCTCAGGCGCAGGTCGACTTCCTTACCTACGTGTATTGGACCGGAGATGCGGCAAACCGCTTCGGAGAAGCTCTATGCGATGCAGCGGCCCGCGGAGTGGCGGTCCGGGTACTCCTGGATGGGGTGGGAGCCTTCCCGATGGACCGCCAGCTGCTCCAGCGTTTCAAGGCGGCCGGCGTGGATGTCCGGTGGTTCAGGCCCGTGAAGCGCCTCGGTGTCTTCAGAGATCTCACGCACAGGACCCACCGGAAGGTACTGGTCTGTGACTACTCCGTCGGGTTCACCGGTGGCGTGGGAATCGGAACCGAATGGGAAGGGAACGCCCGGAATCCCGATGAGTGGAGGGATACGCATTTTCGAATTCTCGGTCCCGCGGTACAGGGGCTCCAAGCGGCTTTCATCGGGAACTGGTTGGAATGCTGCCCCCACGACCCGGTGGACCTTCCCCCGGTATCGACACTCAGTCCTGTCGGGAGCGTGCCGATCCAGGTCGTTCGCTCCACCGCCGCGCTCTCGTGGAGCGATATGTCAACTCTCCACCGGACTCTGCTGAGTCTGGCTAGGTCCTCGATTCGCATCTGCACTCCGTACTTCGTACCCGATCCGGCCACCGCCCGGTTCCTGGTGGACGCCGCCAGGAGTGGAGTCGACGTCAGCATTCTGGTCCCGGGAGAGCATATCGACCACCGCGTCTCTAAAGTCGCTGGCGAGGACCTGTATGAGGAGTTGTTGGATAACGGGGTGGAAATCTGGGAATACCAGCCCACCATGATCCACCAGAAGATCACAGTGGTCGATCACGCCCTGGTATCGATCGGGTCCGCCAACCTCAATCACCGATCCCTGTTTCAGGACGACGAGGTCCAGTTGGTTGCCGCCGACTCCGACTTCGCCGGTGAAGTGGAGGCGATGCTCGATGAAGACTGGAGGGGCGCGGTGCCCGTCACGCCCGGCCAATGGAAAAGGCGTGGACGCCTCCAACGCTTCGCTGAAACCGTGACCCGTCTTTTTCGGAGGCAGATGTAGGTCGCGAGTTGGTTTGCAGATAGCGACGGGATGCAAGCCGACTCCAGCGGGAGCGTTGGCCCACGCCGATCAATGAAATTCGTCCCGGCCTTCTCTGGCCGGGTCCCGGAATGGCTGTGTGGAACCGTGCCCCTTCCGTCGACACGTGGCTCTGCCCGTCCGCACGGCCTCGCCTGACCGAACGCTCAAGATGCCGCCGGTCGCCCCCGTGTCTACACCCCCCCTGTCGTGTTCTAGCGGGGTGCCACCTGCACGATCAGACGGCTCCGGAGGCCGGCTCCGAGCAGCATTCATGGGCTGCACGAGTTGGCATGGAGCCTGCGTTTAATGAGGGGCGTAGGCTGGAGCATTCATTCACCATCAAAGCCCAGGAGGAGCAGATGAACTGGCAGCAGGTACAAGGCAACTGGAAGCAGTTCCGTGGTCACGCCCAGCGTAAGTGGGGCGAGCTGACGGATGACGATCTCGATGTAATTCAGGGCGACCGCGAAATCCTCGTCGGGAAGCTCCAAGAGCGGTACGGAGAGCGACGGGAGGCGATTGAAGAGCAGGTCGACGCCTGGTTCGACGAGATGGCGGACTGACCCCGGCCAGATCAGATCGAACAGCGGATGGCTGTGGGAGGCCGCCGACGATATGCGGCGGCCTCCCGAACCCCTCGAATACCCTTCCTCCGTTCTGCGGCTCGCCGGCCAGGCACAACGGCGGAAGGACATGCTGCAAGACCCGCTCTTCGTCCGACACGGACGCCCAACCAAAGCAATCAACGAGGAGGATTACCCAATGCCGACAACCGAGAGAGCCAGACAGACGATCGACATGGCAAGAGCCAGTCTGGACAAGGCGAGAAGTCAGATCGTCGACCGAACCACAGAGCGTGCCTCACAGGTCAGCCGCCTGGCGAAACGAGCGGGCCAGGCGGCGGCGCCCCAGATCAAGGAAGCGACCGACCGCCTCGTCCAGGCCGTGGATACCGTGCGGAAGGTGGATGTGGGAGAGCTGAAGACCAGTGCGGAATCGCTTCTGCGTCGCCACCGGGGCCTGCTTGCGGGCCTGGCCGGCGTGGGGATCGGCGTCCTGATCGGCCGCCGGAGAACACGCTCATAGCGTCCCTGCCGCGTTTGAATACCCAGAAGACACCGATTACCCGACCAAAGAGAAAAATGGGAGAGACGATCATGAAAACACGAATTGGAGTCCTGGTTGCCGCGTTGGCGGTGATGACGGCCTGTGGCGATGAACCGCCACGCGACGCCGAGGCGGCGGTTCGCTCCGTTGGCGCAGAGCTTGACGCTGCGCTCACCCGACTACAGGACGACGCGCGTAGCTCGATGGAGCGCCTCGATCGCCAAATGGAGTCGCTGGCCGCTGAGTACGCCGACGCCGACGATGAGTTGGCTGAGAGGTGGCAAGAGGCCCAGACCGAGTTCGCTCAGTTCCGGTCGGAGATGCAACGGGACCTCGAGCGCGTGGACGACATCACGGAAGACGAGGTCCGCGAGTTTCGGGGTGAGTTGGCACAGGGGATCGAATCCATGACCGCTCGCTTCGAGCGAGCTCGGTTGAATTCGATTCGAGAAGGAGACGAATTCCTCGAAGCGACTCGTTCTACCCTCGGGGACGTCGAGAGTGAGATCGAATCTCTGTCCTCTGAGATCAATCACCTCGCGGCCGACGCACAGTCCGGGTTTCGCGAGGAACTCGCTGAGCTGCGGGTTGACTTCAGCGAACTCCAGTCGCGCGTGAGTGCCTTCGGGGAACACGCGGGCGAAGAACTCCTGGAGGAGAGGGAGGAGCTCGCCTCCGAGGTCGCGTCCCTGGTTTCGGAGGTCCGGCGGCACCTGTTCGAGGTCGAGCAGCAGCTCCGATAGTGTCGCAGATCTTCTCAACGCCGAAGGGATAGATCAGAGCGGAGGCGTCGCCGGGAGTTACCGGCGACGCCTCCTTCATTCGGTGGTATAGGCCGAGCACTGGCCCCGGCCGACCACACGCGAGACCGAACCAGAGATGGGAGCGATACGATATGAATCACTCGAAGCGATACGCCCTGTTGTCGATGGGTGCGGCATCGGCCGCAGGATTCGCGGTCCGAGGTGCACTCCGCTCGGCATGGCGGGCGACGACCGACCGAGACCCACCTCAAGACCCTTCCTCGCCGGGGGTAGAGTGGCGGGAGGCCCTCCTGTGGGCCCTGATAAGCGCCGGATTCGTCGCTCTCGGCCGGACGATCGCGCAGCGCGCAGTCGGCGCGGGATACCGGGCCGTCACGGGTGAGTTGCCTTCTTTGGAAGGCCAGTGGGCCGACCGGCAGTGAGCCCGCTCATTCGCGGCACGCCTCCTGCTTTGTAAGGAGCTACGTGAGCTAGGCGAACCAATCGCCACTATCGAGAAACCATGATTTCATGCGGCTCCTCGGCAGGGAGAGTCCTCACTGACCTCACCGAGATCGTGCACGCGGAGACCACATGAAACAAGGGCGAAGGAGATACCAATGAGAAGCATCAGAAGGCTCGTGGCCTTCTCCGCGATGGCCGCGTTCATCGTTGTCCCCACGGCCGCCAGCGGCCAGGTCGAGGCCCTTTCCTTCGAGGGTCGATTCGGCACCACACTACCCGTGGGCGAGCTGAGAGACGCAGGCGCTGAGGGTGGGCTGTCGGTAGGAGGAGACGTGCTGTACTCCGTCCGTCCCAATCTGACCCTCTACGGCGGGTACGGATGGGAGGGTCTATCAAGCGAAAGCGGCCCGGGCAATGACGTTTCCGGGTCCGGATTCGATCTCGGCCTGAAGGTGTTGCTTCCGCGACCCGGTACGGCGACGCCCTGGGCTCGTGGAGGACTCCTGATGTACGAGACGAGGGTTGGGGACATCGACTCCAATCGGACACTCGGATTCGAGGGCGCTGTGGGAATCGACTTGGAGCTTACGGATCAGTTCTCGCTGGTTCCTTCCGCCGTTTTCCGTCAGTACACCCCTGAGTTCCAGGTCGGCGACATCGAGATCCCAGCGTTGAACGGGATGGACATGAACTACTTCATGCTCGGTCTGGCGGCTCATCTGCACCTGTAATACACCCTCACCGGAGCCGGGCGGGCCGCGTCGTCCGCCCGGCCCGACAACCGACGACTTTCCACCTGCTTGGAGCCAAGAGTGAAGACCGCGGTGCCTCTCCCCTCAGCCTACGACAGCACGGTTCCGGGGGTCGGCCACACCCGGTCACCGTCCTCTTCGCCAAACCCGCCCAAGCTCGCCGTTCACCCGAAGGAGCCAGTGGAGAATCGATCCGCCGAAGGCGCGTCGGATTCTCGCGGAAAGGTGGTGGCGATAAGCCAAGTCGGTCTGTTTGCGCTTGCTCTGCTCTACACGATTCATATCGCAAAACCGATTCTGCTCCCTGTCGTGCTTGCGGTCCTCTTCAGCTTCCTCCTCGCGCCGGCAGTGACCACGGTCCGGGGCTATGGACTGCCGCGTGGGCTCGCATCGGTAATCGTCCTGGTCAGCGTGACGTTATCCGCGGGCTTCGCGTTGGCCAGTCTGTTCGGCCCTGCAGCCGAGTGGATCGCGGAGGCCCCGACTCATGTCGAACGGGTGGAGGATCGAATCCGGGTCATCCTGGAGCCGGTGGAGCAGATGTCACAGGCGGCGGATGAAGTCGAGGAGGCGTTGGGTGGTGAAGAAGAAGGGGCGCTCGTGTCCATGGAGAGCGAAACCCTGTTCGACTTCCTGCTCGCCCGCGCCCGTGCCCTCTTGGGTGGCCTCGTGATTACCTGGGCTCTGATCCTCTTCTTTCTCTCGTCAGGTGATCTGTTCCTGCGGAAGCTCGTCCGCGTACTCCCCGAGCTGAAGAGTCGTAAGCGCGCCGTGAGGGTCTCCCGGACGATTCGGGCGAATCTCTCGCACCATCTCCTGACCGTGACGGTCATCAATAGCGCCCTGGGCCTGACCGTCGGGACGACCCTCGCGTTGTTGGGCATGCCCAATCCGGTGCTGTGGGGCGCCATGGCCGCGGTTCTCAATTACGTCCCGTACGTGGGAGCCCTCATTGGGGTCGGCGTCGTCGGGATGGTCTCTATGAGCACGTTCGAGGCTTTGGTTCCATGGTATTTAGTGTTAGGGTGTGTTTATTTCTACTACGTATTCGATGGGATCACTCCCAAAGCAAATTCTTAATATAATATTAATATTAATATTACTGTACTTCACAGAAACCATGACACTCGCGGCAGCGTGGCAGCACAAGTGGAAT
>JAHEKL010000157.1 GCA_024638345.1 Gammaproteobacteria bacterium
GTGATCGGCGGGTCGGATCCGGCAGCCCAGACCCACTTCGTGATCGACAAGATCGAGGGCGCGATCGAAGCGCTGGGCGGGCGGCTCGAGGATGTGCTCCGGACTCGGATCTTCGTGAGGAGCGCCGACGACTGGGAGCCGGTCTCGCGGGCGCACGGGACACGACTCGGCCACGTCGCGCCCGCGAACACCCTGCTCCAGGCCGAGATCATCGGTGACGAATACCTCGTCGAGATTGAAGCGGAGGCCCGGGTGCCCGATCGTCGAGGTTGAAACCCCTTGGGAAGACGAGCTGTACGAAAGCGGAAGAAGTGCGACGAGAATCCCCAGCCTAGAGGCGAAAACCATGACCCATGTTGAAACCAGGAATCGAGTCAGCCCTTCAGCTATGCGTCGGCTCGCCCGGGGCTGGAGGCTCGCGGCGCTCCTCACCCTGACGGCCCTTTACGCCCCCGGGCTCTACGCCCAGGCGGAGTGTGAGGATATCTCGGGAGCATGGGCTGTGGAGCTCACGCTCCCGGACGAGAACACGCAGCAGGTGACGCTCACGCTGGAGCAGGTCGAATGCGAGCTCACCGGCCTCATCGAAGGTCAGAACCAGACTCCCATCGAGGACGGCAAGGTGGATGGGGCGACCTTCACGTTCATGGCGACGGCCAACAACCAGGCGGATGGACAGGGCATCGAGATCGCCTGGGAGGGAACGGTAGAGGGCGATGCCATCAGCGGGACGTGGAGCGCGGCCATGATCGGATCCCTCGAGTTCACTGGGACACGGGCCGGAGGTTAGGCTCCGACACCTCCGGGTCTCGACCATCCGGGGCGCCGCGTTGCGCCTGAACGCGCCCGCGGCATCTTGAGTCATGGCCGCACCCTCCGAACCGAGCCGCCAGCCCTCCCCGCCGGCTCCGCATCAGCGGTGGTTCGCAGAGCTGAAGCGGCGCAAAGTCTTCCGCGTGATCGCCGTCTACGGCGCCGTATCGTTCGTGGTCCTCGAGGCGGCGGACGTGATCTTTCCCGCCATCCCGCTTCCGGCTTGGACCGTCAGCCTGGTCCTGTACCTCCTGCTCCTCGGCTTCCCGATCGCGGTCGTGCTCGCGTGGGCCTTCGAGATGACGCCCGAAGGGGTGCAGCGGACGGTCTCGGCCGCGCCCGCGGAGATCGACGCGATCGTCGCCGCCCCTGCTCGAACCCGCTGGCCGGCGGGCCTCCTGGCCGTGGGGGGGCTCATTCTCCTCGCAGTCGCCTTTTACGGAGGTCGGCGTTCCGCATCTCGCTCCGTCGGTGAGGCCGCCGCGCCGGCGGTCGAGTCCACGGCTGAGCCAGATCCCGCGTATCTGGATCTCGCCGACGATCCCCGCCCGGCGATCGCTGTGCTCCCCTTCGATGACATGAGCGCCCAGGGCGACCAGGAGTACTTCAGTGACGGGATCTCCGAGGAGATCCGGACCGTGCTGTCCAGGATTCGCGACCTTCGCGTGGCGGCGCGATCGTCCGCGTTCGCCTACAAGGGCCGGGATCTGGACCCGCGGCAGGTCGGTGCGGAGCTCGGTGTGCCGTTCCTCCTCGATGGAACGGTCAGGAAGGACGGGAATCAGCTGCGCATCACCGCGGAGCTCGTGAGCGTGTCCGATGGCTTCCCCTTGTGGTCGCAGACGTACAATCGCCGGCTCGAGAACATCTTCGTCATCCAAACCGAGATCGCCGAGGCGATCACGGAAGCCCTTCGCGTACCGCTCGGCCTGAGCCGGGAGGCTCTCGTCTCGACCACGCTCGACATGGACGCGCATGATCTGTACCTCAGCGGACGCGCGGCCATGCGTCGTCGGGGCCCCGGTGTCGGGGAGGCCGTCCGTCTCTTCGAGGCCTCCGTCGCCCGGGACTCCACGTGGGGGCCGGCTTGGGCGGCGCTCGCGGAGGCCCACGCCATCAATCCGCTCTATACGGGGTTGGGTGGCGAGTCCAAGGACTCCACGGTTTGGGCGCGAAGCCTGGCCGCCGCGGAGGCGGCGGCGCGGCGGGCGCTCGATCTCGACCCGAGAAACGCCTCCGCGCACGTGGCCCTCGGCGGCGTCCACCGAGACCGGTGGGAGTGGGACGAAGGGGAGACGGCCCTGCGCCAGGCACTGCAGCTCGATCCGGACAGCGAGGAGGCGCACGTCCAGTATGCGGAGCTGCTCTGGGGGATGGGACGTCTGGATGAGTCGCTACGCGAAACAGGCCGCGCTCTGTCTCTCGACCGATCGCCCCTCACGCTGGATATCCACGGCTTCGCCCTGTTCATGAACGGTCGGGCGGAGGAGGCCGAACGGGTGCTGGAGGAAGGGATCGTCATGGATTCGGCCGGAGACATGCACTTCCTCCGAACCGTCCTCGCGAATCTCATGCTCTTCGACGGCCGCTACCAGGTAGCGATCGATCGCTTTGCCTCCTACCTGCCCGATCCCGTCGGTTTCCGGATGCTGGGAGAGGCGCTGGAGGCCGGAGATCCCACGCTGATGCCCGAGGTAGCCGGTCGGGGCTGGGCTCAGACCTGGATGTCGCTCGGCGAGCCCGAGCGAGCGCTCGACGCCCTCGAGGCGTCGGTCCACGAGCTGCCGTTTCGCGTCCAATACGAGATCTGGGACCCCGTCCTCGCCCCGATCTGGGCCACGCCCCGGTTCCGGAACGTCATCCTGCCCCGGGTCCGGCTCGAGGGTGCGGAGGTCCGAAGGGCACCGCCGCCCGAGGGTCGCTAAGAGCAGCTAGCCTGACCTCCCAGCGGGCTGGAGTCGCGGGAGCAGCCCGGCCGACCTATTGCCCGCCGCGAATCGCGGAAGCAATCTGTTCTTGGGACTTTTTACCGCAAGGAGGTCACCATGCGGAAGTTCGCCCTCGTCGTTCCCGCTGCCCTGTTCCTCATCCCTGCTTCATCGGTCGCCCAGCAGAGCCTGATCGAAAACGCTCGACGCGCCGGTCCCGCGTCGATCTCGCACGACGCGACCATCATGAACTGGAACCTCGAAACGGTTCATGAGGGCACGAACGGTTGGACGTGCCTCCCCGATCGACCCGACACC
This sequence comes from Gammaproteobacteria bacterium, assembly GCA_024638345.1. GTDB lineage: Bacteria > Gemmatimonadota > Gemmatimonadetes > Longimicrobiales > Gaopeijiaceae > JAAXGI01. Next base: position 3,060 of record JAHEKL010000157.1, read on the forward strand.
GAGGGGGACGACCCGTGGTGCGTGAACGGCCCGTGGCTCGATTTCCTACAGGCGTACGTGGGTCAGACCGAGCCGACGTACTCGTCCATCGGGATCGCGTACATGCTGGTGGGCGACAGCCCGGTGAGTAACTCCGATCCGTACGCGACGGCACCCACGACGCCGGACGACTGGGTGACGGATCTCCACGCGCACCTGATGGTGCTGGTGCCCGACCTCGCGCTGCTCGAGGGCATCTCGACGGATCACCGGAACGGCGGCCACTGGGTCATGTGGCCCGGGACGCCCTACGCGCACCTCATGATTCCGGTCGACAGCCGCTGAGCGTCCGCGCCCGACGGCCACACTGCCGTCTGCCTACTCGATCCAAAAGCTAAGGAGGACGGCAAGATGGCCATGACCACGTGCGCGGAGTGCTCGTCGGAGATTTCGGACCTGGCCCAGGCGTGCCCGCACTGCGGAGCCCCGGTGACCACGAACGCCGGGAAGGAACAGAATCGGCTATTGGCCATCGACATCCTGGCCAAGCGGAACCATCGGAGACAGGGCCTGCTCCTCACCGTGGTCGTGTTCCTGCTGGCGGTTTGGGGACTGGAGAACGTGTTCGAGAATTATCCGGGGGACGCATCCTTCATCGTCTTCGCAGGCTCCGTATTTGCGGCCTATTTCGCCAGGCTGACGTTCTTCGCGTTCATGGCCAAGAAGATCAGCGAGCGAATGTCCCTCGAGGAGTTCAGGCGGGCCTGGTTGACCCTCGGGGGACTCGACTAGGGCAAAGAACGGGTCCCACGCGGAGTCGAAGCCTGCCCCGCTCCCACCGCGGCCAAGCCGGGCGGTCAGGTCGATCTCACGCATGGCCTGGACCCGGTGCCGGGCCAGCGGGTCCAGCCTCAGCTTCAACTTGCCGACTCAGGGGGGCGGGAGCCGAAGCTCGACGGGGATTCGCCGAACTCCACGAGCCCTGCGCTGCGTGCCGGGGTCGGCTGGCCCGAGTGGCCAACCGACTCCAAGCGGGCTCTCGAACGGGGTAATCTGTACCCCTCGGAAACGAACCCGACTCGATCTCCCCGGCAGGACCTTCGCGTGACGAGCGGTTGCCCACCGACGATGCTCGTTCATGACACCGACGACACGGACGTACCCTACGAGCAAACGCTCATGATGGCGTCGGTGTTTGAAGAGCACGGCGTGGTGCATGAAGTCGTCACGATTCGGGGAGCCGAACACGGATCGAGTTGCGGCAATCGGCGACTCGTGGCCAGTGCATACGACCAGGCGGTGCCTGGGTGAATCGGTACATGCGGTGAGGAGAAACGGAATGGTATCTCGACGAGACTGGCTTCGAATCACGGCTGGCGCCGGCGCGGTGCTCGGTCTGAATCCGCGGTTGCTGGCCGCGCTTCAGGAGGGGGCCGTCCGGACTCGCCCCATCCCCTCGACCGGAGAGCAGATTCCCGTGATCGGGCTGGGGGGGCGATGGATCTCGACGAACTCGAGTCCCGAAGAGCTCGCCGACCACAGGGCCGTGCTTCACGCGCTCGCGGACGGTGCAGAGGGTGCGGGGCGGGTGTTCGACAGCGCGGCTGGCTACGGCGGAGGCGGCTCGGAGTCGTACGCGGGCGAGTGGGCCGAAGAGGACGGATTCGGCGAAGACATCTTCTGGGCCACGAAGGTGAATGTGGCGGGGCGTGGCGGCGGCTCGGCCGACCCGGACGCCGTGCGTGCCCAGATCGAGCGGTCCTTCGAGCGCCTCCGCCTCCCGGTGATCGACCTGAACCAGGTCCACAACATGGGCGACCCGCCCACGCAGCTCGGCATCCTACAGGAGTACAAGGAATCGGGTCGGATACGCTACATCGGAATGACGACCACGAGCGAGAGACAGTACGGAGCGCTCGCGGAGGTCATGCGCGAGTACCCCATCGATTTCATCGGCATCGACTACGCCATCGACAACCGCGTGGCGGAGGAGCTGATCTTCCCCCTGGCGCAGGACGAGGGGATCGCGGTGATGGTGTATCTGCCGTTCGGGCGCAGCCGCATGTGGCAACGGATCGGCGACCGACCGCTGCCCGAGTGGGCGGCGGAGTTCGACGCGCACAGCTGGGCGCAGTTCATGTTGAAGTTCGTCATCGCACACCCGGCGGTCACCATCGCGGCGCCCGGCACGGGCGACCCCGAGCACATGGTCGACAACCTCGGGGGTGGACGGGGGCGCCTACCCACGCAAGACCATGTGCGGCGGATGATCGCGCTGGTGGAGAGCCTTCCGAGCGGCTGAGCCGGCGGGCGATCGCAGAAGCAAGCCACGAGCCCATGGACCCCGCCGCAGCGGCGGCGGGGCAAGCGCCCGACGGAGCCTACCTTCCTCGGAAGTCGCGTCCGCGGCCACCCCGGCCGCCCCGCATGGACTGCGAGCCCAGGTGGTAGTTGAACCGCAACATGACGTGGCGTCCGAGCGTCTGGACCCGTGAGGTCCGGTTCAAGCTCGCCGTGTTCGTGACCGTGATTCCCTGGTTCTGATTGAGGAGATCGTAGGCGGCGAGCTGGATCTCGGCCCGATCTCCGAGAATCAACCGCGTGAGCGACGCCTCCCACAGCGTCACGTCGAGGTCCTGGCCAAACACGCCGGAATCATAGCCCTGGAAGCGGAACTCGCTCGAAAGCGTCCAGGGACCGAGGAACAGCGAGCCGTCGGCGAAGAGTCGAGGGTTGATGTAGTTCTGGTTCAGCTCTTCATTCAGCGAGTAGTTGACGTTGTTGAGTGCCAGAGCGCCGCCGACCTCGAGCTCGAATTTCGACTTGTCGCGATTGTCGATGCTGAGCTCGAACACGTTCTGGATGATGCGGCTCCTGTTCTCGACGTCGTTTACGAACGCCGACTCCCGTCCGTAGCTGAGGCGGTAGTCGAGCTCGACTCGGATACCGAGCGGACGAATCGGGCGGCCGAAATTGAGGCCGCCGTTGGTCGACCAGGCGGTGCCGGAGTTGACCGGCCTGATGAGCTGCCGACCGTTCTGATCGATGATCCTCGACTGTGCGATGTTGTCGGTCGTGAGGTTGAAGGACGCGTAGGTGAACAGGTTCACGAAGCTGAACTGATCGAACAGCCGATACTCGCCCCGGACCCGGTGCGAATACTCGGGATCGAGGTCCGGATTCCCCACGTACAGGTTGAGCGGATCGTTGTTGTTTGCGAACGGCTGGAACTCCGACATCGACGGCTCGCGTGTCGACGCGTTGTACGTGAAGCGGAGCGTCTTGCCTTCGTCCATCTGGAGACGGAAGTCGGCGTTGGGAAGCAGGTGTGTGAAACCGCTCGAGATCGGCTCGACGTCCGCCTCGGGATCGAGGACGACGCCGTCCAGATCGGAGTTCTGCAGCTGCAGTCCCAGCACGAAGCGCGTGCTCTCCGTGTTGCGACTGAAGCGCAGCCCTCCCCGCAGGTACGTGTACGTGCGGTCGAATTCCGAGCTCAAGATCGGGTTGAAGACCGGCGTCCCATCTTCGAGGTCGAAGATGGACTTGCCCTGGTTCTCGTCGGTCGCCCGGCGCTCCCCGAAGACCTCGAGGACGTTCCCTCCGCCCAGCGGCTCCATCATCGAAAGCCGGATCGAATGGTTCGTCGTCTGCCCGAGGCTCTCCTGCTCCTGGAGGAGATCCCGCCCCAGCCTCGGATCGGTGAA
>JAHEKL010000158.1 GCA_024638345.1 Gammaproteobacteria bacterium
CGAAAGCTTGCAAGCAGAGGCCCCCTTTCATCCCGCGGCCATTCGGCCAAGGGGACGTATGCGGTATTAGCCCGGGTTTCCCCAGGTTGTCCCCCACTCCAGGCTAGGTTGGTCACGTGTTACTCACCCGTCCGCCACTCGGCTACGAAGTGCAAGCACTTCGGTCCTCGTTCGACTTGCATGTGTTAAGCACGCCGCCAGCGTTCGTCCTGAGCCAGGATCAAACTCTCCGTTAAGTAAGTTCAATCTGCTCGTTCAAACCTCCGACCCTGACGGATCGGATGTTCGGAATCTACGTGTTTCCCACTGGCCCCTTACGGAGCCAACAACCCGGCGAGACGTAGTGCCCGCCGATGTGGGCCCACCCATTCTCTCAAGACCCTGATTGTCAAAAAGCGGAGTTACAGAAGGGAGCCGTCGCCGGCTCCCCGGGACTCGCGTAGACCCTGTTTCCGAGGGAAGCAGGAATCTCCACGAGAGCATTCAGCTTAAACGTTCTGGAGCGCCTCTGTCAACTGCAGCCGCTCATGGTACGGCATCCAGCGGCCTGGGTCTGGTGCCCCGCCGAGCCGCGCCCGCCCGCCGGATGAATCAGGCGACCGTCCAGTCACGGTGTGCCCTCCGGAGGCGGCTCGCGATCTGGGTCGTCCACCGGGGCGGGTACCGGGCCAGGGATCACTCCGACTCCCTGCTCGTAGACCAAACGCGCGCCCCGTTCCGCCGTCTGCTGGACCATGACGGCGACCACCACTCCCAGGGCGACGAACAGGATTCGAGCGGCCCGGCGCTCGGCGAGCTTCGTCAGATGAACGCCCGAGCGAAGAACGGCGATACCAACGAAGACCCCGGTCGTGGCGAGTGCCCAGCGTTCGTGGTTCTCCACCAAGGCATGAGCCATGCCGGGAATGAAGACCGCATCCGCAGCCAACCGGCCGGTCACGTAGGCCGACACCGCGAACACCCCGCCCAGCGCATAGAGGACCCCGGGGATCCGATCGAACGTCCGCAGTCGGGGAAACAGCAAGCAGGTCAAGTCGATCCCGGGGGCGATGATCGCCATGGCGATGGGAAAATGTACGACCATGGGATGAACGTTCGGAGCCCAAGTTGGGATCAACTGGACGTCCATCTAGAAGAAGAGTCCCGAGCCGCCCGCAAGCTGAATCACCCCCGCCTCAAGGATCCAAGGGGGCCAGTGGGAGCACGAACACGAGGGAGACCGACCAGGGGCTCTCATCATCGAGGAACCGCTCGTCTCCGATCTGGTCTCCTGCCTTCGCCAAGCCCGTGGCTACGTAGTCGAGGGAGAGCTCGGCTTCCACGTTGCGGAGCCAGTGGCCTTCGGTGAGCCAATTGAAGGCGTGGAGCGCGGTGTCCAACTCGAAGTTGAGCTTGTGAGTGTAGACGCTCTCCGAGCCCGGCCGCCCGCCCGGGCTGAACTTGTCCACGATATCGAAATGGGAGGAGAGCCAGCCGCCGGTCTGATCCTCATCGATGAGATCCAGGTTGAGCTCGGCCTCGATTTCCACTGGGTTGTCACGAATCTCGTCTCGATCGACATCTTCCGCGGACTCCCCCGTGAACGGATGCTCGGACGTGCCCTCGAATGGGATGAATATGGCTTCGAGTGTGAAGCCGACCCGTGGGACGGTGGTGGGCACGCCGACGGCGAAGATCAGCTCGAAGACTGTCTCCCGCTTCGTTTCCTCGACGATTCCGTCCACCTCGATTCGAGCCCGGTCGCCCAGGTTCTCGAAGGTGACCGTGGGCTCGATCTTGAGGTCGGGCACGCACAGTACCAAGCAGCGCTCACCTTCCTGAGCCTGCGCCGTGCCCGAAACGAGAATACCAGCCCCGAGCAGGATGGGGACCCATAGCCGCATGACTCAGCCTCCCACGCGCCACGGTGAGACGGACGGCCAGTTCCGAAGCTCCGTCAGCGCCCATTCGTTCGTCTCGTCCGTGTGACAGGACGTGCAGGGGTTTGCAATCCCGTACTGCTCGGTGAGGACGGGCGAGTTGAATCGGAAGGTATGACTCCGGACCGATACGTCGCCCACCGTGCGTGCGATCTCCGGCATGTGGCACGCCACGCATTGGCTGCCTTCGCTGTCCTCTTCGTGCTGAGTGTGATATGAGAGCGTACCCCTGGGCCCAGGCTGCAACTGGGCAGTGTGGCACTGAGTGCAGACCGCGTTCCCGGGAAGCCGTAGGTCGGCATCGTTCGGCGTGCCGTGGGGATCGTGGCACGCCGAGCAAGTCACCCCCTTCACGTACATCTGGCTCTGAACGAAGTCGTTTCCCTGCATCCGGTTCTTGTGGGCGCTTCCCTCGGGCCAGTGGGTGAAGGTCTCCTGCCCGAGATGGTGCTCGTCGAGTCGCCAGAAATCACTCAACCGATCGCCAGGCTGATAGCCCACCGGCCAATCGTAGTACTGGCCCATGATCGGGTTGGACCTCGGCTGGCCCTGCGAATGGCACTGTACGCAAACGTCGGTGGCCCGTACCGGATCGCCCACCCAGTTCGGGTTTACGATCGTTTCCGAAATGGGAAACTCGACATGGAGGCTACCTGCCCCATGGCATCGCTCGCACCCCACGTTCCACTCCGTCACCGTCTTGCTTACGACGTCGTAGTTCACCGAATGACAACCGTCACAGAGGGGTCCGGTCGGACGCTGCATGGGATCGACGGGGTAGTGCTCCGTCCACCAATCACCCCCGGGCTGCGGAAAATACCTGCGCCAGACCTCGTTCTGGACGTCCCACTGTGCCGGAAGCACGTAGTAGTCGTCTCCGACCCGGGTGAAGTAGCGCTGCTTCCACTTGCTCCCGTAGGTGAATACCACGTCCCCGAGATCGAAGTCGACGAGGGTGGTGTCCGGGGTCTCGAAATCTCCAAGCACGACGTCCGGGCGTTCCACCGGATCCTGTATGACGTTGGCCATCAACGTCTCTTCCCACCGATCGTAGATGTCCTGGTGACACTCGGCACAGGCGGCGGACCCGACGAAATCGCTCGTTGCGCCCTCGGGGGGACGCGGTCCGCCACAACCGATCAGCAGGATCCCGATGCACAGCGCTGCGGCGTGCGCCAGCAGCCGCTTGCCCCGACCCGTGGTCTGATTCCGCATCGTGTCCCCCAGAAAAGGACGCCGGACGGTATGGGAAGCCCCGGGCGGAACGACCGCCCGGGGCCTACATGAGAGGGTGAGCGACCGGGATCGAACCGGCGACCTCCAGGGCCACAACCTGGCGCTCTAACCGACTGAGCTACGCCCACCACAAGCCCGTGTCACGATGTCCACGGGTGCACTCGAGCGCCACCCAGGGACCAGGTACGAGTCCTTCGAGGAAGCAGGCGGCTCAGGCCTGTGGGCTCGAAAAACGGGCATGAATTGTAGTCGTTCGGTTTTCCTTCGTCTACCGTGCAGCGGAGGCGTGCGAACTGCGAAGTGGGCGCTACCTGCCGCTGCCCACCCCAGGTGCGTACAGGCTCTCTATCCGCTGCGCACGGAAGATGTAGGTCGAGCTTCCCACCAGACTCCATACGGTCCGCCCTTCCCCGTCGTACTCCGCCACGCGACTCGCCATTCCGAAGGACACCAGGGTTCGGCCGCCCGGAAGGTTCTGCACGCTTCCTCCGAACGGTGTCTCGGCCTTGGGCTCGGCACCGTACGATCGTACCAGGCGCGCCGTGCGCCCGACGCCGTCGATCGCGAAGTGCTCGGCCCGGGCCTCGGTCGGATCGCCCGAATTGTCCAACATCACTATGAGGCCGCGTCCACTCGCTCTAACGCTGTGCTGGCGAGCGAACGCCGGGACGGGCGTGTCGACGAAGAGGAATTGGTTGGCGAGTCCTCCGAGACGCCACAGGACGGTACCATCGGACGTATGGATCTTGGTGATCTCGCCGAGGTTGCGAAACGAGACCAGGAGGTGCCCGTCCCTGTCCAGATCCAGTGAATTGCCGTGCGTCCAATTCACCGTCGGTCCGGTGCGCTCGGCCGGATCGAGATCGGTGATCGCGAGATGGTCGAACGGACTCCAATGGAAGAGCAACGAGCCATCACGAGCGACCTGCTGAATCGAGGTCCCTGTCACCCGGGCGGCCGAATGGCCCCCGTGCTCCGTCAGGTCTAGGGTTCGATTCTCGTCGCAGAGCAACCAGAACGTGCCGTCGGCCTGGGCGATCAGGTCGTGGAAGCGAGGCTGCAGTCCGAGTGCGCAGCTGATCGTGGCCGTGACGTTTCCGAGCGGATCCAGCTCGAGCCACGGTTCGATATCGCCTTCCTCGGGTGTTGGCGGACGAGCGTAGTAGCGACCGTTCGGTTGAGCGGCGAAGGTCAGCCCGGAACCCCCAACGAACTTTCGATACCAGACGATTCGGCCGTGATGGTCGACCACGATGCCGACCCCATCCGCGGCGAACACGGTGTAGCTGGGTGATGCATCGGGTCCCTCGCCGCGGAAGAGAGGCAGATCCGCGGGGAGCGGCGACGTGACGAACTCGAGTGCCTCCCCGACGCGCTGCTTCCCCCTTCCCCACGCGATGACCTGTAGGTCGTAGCGAGCCGCCGGAAGGAGTCCGAGCACCGGGATCGAGGCCGAGTCCCCTGCTACCCGCACCGCTGCGCTATGACGCTCGATCTCGGAGGGCTCGTCCGCGACACGCAGTCGAACCGCTGCGCTGTCGGAGTGAAGAAGCCGCGCCGAGACGACCGCGCTCAGCACGTTGTGCGGGTTCGCTACCAGAGCAACCGACTGGATCTCCGGAGCTCGCCCGCCACCCGGACCCAAAGGTCCATCCGAGCACCCGACAAGGACTACGGCCGCGAGCAGTGACCAAGCCAGACCCTCGCCGGCGCATCCGCGGCGCCCGGTTACGCGTCGATCGGCGAGCACTCGACGAGGAACTCTACGCTAGACCGATACGGGTATCGGATCTTCTCGGGATTCTTGCCCTGTACTGCACAGTTTTGGGCTACCCCTACGAGCAGGACCTCATAGATCCAGTGCTCCAGTCCTACAAACGAGGTCGAACCGCTCGCGGCGACGGGAGCATCGAATGCGAGCGGAAGGGTGTGGTAGTAATCGTACGGACCATAGACCTGGACCTGGTATCCATCCGGATCGAGATTGACCCCCGTGGTCGCGGTCGTGACCTGGAGCTCTACGTACGCGCAGTCGATGAAGTAGTCGATCGTGGTCGTTGTCCGCCGCTCGACGACAGGGTCACGGTGCCCTCCCTCCACGACGGTGCAATTCGGCGAGACGTCTCCAAGCGACACGCGGTACGCACCGGTGGGAATATTCGGAATCAGCACACGGTCGTTCGGTCCCACGTAGTGGTGGGGGCGGTCATTCAGGAAGACGCGATAGCCGTTCGAATCGAGGGAAGTCCCCGTCGTGGTCGTTGTGACCTGGATGACTCCGGTGCCCGTCGGTTCCTCGATCGCCGGGCCCGTCGAATCATCACAGGCAGCGAGTAGTGCTGAGAGTCCAACGGTCCCTCGAAGAGACCAGAGCGGTGATCGGCACATCGTGCCTCCCTTGGGCGAGAGGCTGGCGTACCGAGAACGGGCGGTTGCCAGACACGCTCACCCTCCAAGAATGGTGGGAAACGACCTGGGCTTAGTCGTCGCCTTGGAGGGCGTCGTAGGTGTCCGACGTCCAGCAGCATCGACGCAATCGACACCGGTCACTACTGCCTGAACAGCCGAACTATCGCTCACGCAAAATCCGTTCGCAATGGGGATTCCGAAAGATCGCAGGCAACCCCATCCCAGCCCACGGGCGGACTACAAGCTTGCGGCAGTGACCAAGTCACACCCTCGCCGGTGCACCCGAAGCGCCCGGCTACGCGTCGATGGGCGCACACTCGACGACGAACCCTACATTGGACTGATAGGGGAACCGGATCTCGACGGGATTCGCGCCCTGGACTGTGCAGTTGTCCGCTATCTCCACGAGCAGGACCTCGTAGAGCCAGTGGTCCAGTCCTTCGAACGAGGCTGAGCCGTTCACGGCCACCGCAACGTCGAATGCGAGTGGCAGGGGAGCGAAATCGTAGGGACCGTAGACCTGGGCTCGGTATCCATCCGGGTCGAGATCCACCCCGGTGGTCGTGGTAGTGACCTGGAGCTCTACGTAGGCGCAGTCGACGGAGTAGTCGATCGTGGTCGTTGCCCGCCGCTCGACGACGGGCTCGCGGCGCCCGCCTTCTACGACCGCGCAATTCGGCGAGACGTCTCCGAGCGACACGCTGTGCGCACCGGTGGGAATACTCTGAAGCAGCAAACGGTCGTTCGGTCCCACGTGAAGGGGCGGGTTGCCATTCAGGAGTACGGAATAGCCGTTCGAATCGAGGGAAGCCCCGGTCGTGGTCGTTGTGACCTGGATGCTTCCAGTGCTCCTCGGTTCCCCGGGAGCCGGTCCCGTCGAATCGTCACAGGCCGCGAGTAGCAAGGCCGCGAGTCCAACGGTTCCTCGAAGAGACCAATGCGGTGATCGGCACATCGTGCCTCCCTTGGGCGAGAGGCTGGCGTACCGAGAACGGGCGGTTGCCAGACACGCTCACCCTCCAAGAATGGTGGGAAACGACCTGGGCTTAGTCGTCGCCTT
>JAHEKL010000159.1 GCA_024638345.1 Gammaproteobacteria bacterium
CAGAAGCGAACGGAACCAGAGAGGTGCCGGTCTACGGGTCGATGTACTTCCACTGGCGTGGGGACGCCGAGACCGGCGGCCCGCACACGAATATCGCCGTTCCCTTTGCCACGGAAGAGATTTCCGGCATCCCGGAGGGAAGACGAAACGACGCGATGTGGATCATGGGCGCTGGGACATCCGGTGCCCATCTGATGCTGCCAGGACTCTAATAGCCCGTTTGATCATGATGAGGGGTCAAAGGGGGGGCTCCCGGGAGATAGGAGCCCCCCTTGTTTGTCTTTCCTCACCATGCGCTGGTGACGTTTGGAGTGTCCCGTCCCTCGAACGATCGCGCCGGCGCCAGCTCGCCGTCTGGCTGGGCTCAGCTGTCGGTTGGTGAGTCACCCGCCTTCTTGAATCAGCTCCCCGGGTCCGGGCATGTGCTGATTCCCAGCAATGCGCTCAGGGGACAGAACCGAACCAGACCGGTCACCAGCGCGATCCCCCCGACAACATATCCGGCGATAGCCAGCCCGCCGCTCAGAGAGAGATAAGTGATGGGAAGGATCGCCAGTCCCAGGATGATACGAACTGCCCGCTCTATGCCTCCTACGTTGCACTTCATGTGACCTCCTCGCAGATCTGATCTCCTGATTGGGGGGGAAGCTTTCCTCGATTCACTTCCCACTGGGCCCGATAGCCGGGAGTCCGTGCCAGTTACCTAGTGAGCCGGCTGGGAATCGAACCCAGGACCTACGGATTAAAAGTCCGTTGCTCTACCAACTGAGCTACCGGCTCCTACCTACACTTCGACGATAACGAAGCCGCTCACCCCGGTCGAGGCGAGCGGGAGCCGGTCGACCGTCGCGTTACAGCCGCTCACGAAAGAGGCCCGAGCCGCTTTGGATCTTGCGACTCGGGCCTCGAGCTTTCTGTCGGGTCTTGATCGGACCCGATACTCCGGTCTCAGTCGCCGAAGATCGAGAAGGCGGAATAGGCGCCGATGGTGAGGCGGAAGTGATGGACCTCGCCATAGCGATCGGCCTGCGAGATCTGTTTGAACGGAGAGTTCAGCGTGATGTGGTCGGCTACCTCGACTCGGATTCGAATCGGAGTCGCATGCCATTCCATGGACGGCGGCAGCAGGATGTCCACGCCGACGCCGACCAGGCCTGCGGGCATGACACGCGAGCTGCCATCGTAGTAGGCGTCGGCGGAGTCGAAGGTGATCTGAGGTCCTCGCCCCAAGTCGTACCACACGCCTCCGAGCCCCAAAGCCAGATATGGAATCACCCGTTGCTCCGGCTCCGGAACGACTGGACGGAACATGACGGAAACGTCCGCGGTGAGCATGTCGATGTCGCGCTGGCCATTCGACCAGTCGACCTCGGGCTGTTGGTACGCGCCCTGATAGCGGACCCCTATGCGCCGGGTCGCACCGTACCAGCTGTCGAAGTGCAGACCGAACAGAAAGCCCGTTCCCGGTTTGAGCTCGACCGGCGTGCCACCGCCGAGTCCGAGGGCACCCGAGTTGAGCTCGGTGATATGACCCGCGCCCAAGGTGAAGCCCGCCCCGTACTTGGGCATCTGAGCCTCGGTGGGAGTGGCGATGAACGCGAGCGCGCTGAAGGCGGACAGGGTCGCGAGGTAGCGCAGCCAGGGTCGCGAAACCTCGGAATCTTGCCTCCGACCGCGGAGCTCTCTTCGGGGCCGTTCCTGTGACCAATTCATGTTCTCTTCCTGGATCGAATTCACTCTGTAGCTTCGTCGGCTCATGATCACGGCTGCGCGCTGATATCCGAGGCACGGACGTCGACGACCAGGACACCACCCGCCTGTGTCACGGCAAACACCTTCGCGACCACGCAGTCGGACCCGGCGCAGCTGCGTCCCTGACCGTTGTTGTCCGATGGCAGCGGCGGTGTCACACGAAGAGTGGAGCCGTGGAGGTCGTCGCGAATCGGGATTCTCCCACGCTCCGTGTAATGCACCGTATCGACGATGCGGATCGAGCGATCGCCACTGATGGTGAAGGCCACGGTGGTCGGACCCGACGCGCCCGGAGCGGGCGTATCCGGATGATCGGGATGAAGCTCGCCTCCGCCGCCACCCAGCTCGAACTCCGGCACGGTTCCGCGGAGTCGCAGCTCGTTGGAGAAGAAGTAGCTGCCGAACGTACCCCTAGCCATTCCGAGGCTGCCGTCGCGATTCAGATGCAGAGATCGCACGCGTTCGGAGGCATTATTCACGAGATCGGCCATCAGGAGACGGCTGGAGATCTCGCCCGCCACCGAGTTCCACATCACGACCCGTCCGACCAGCGGCTCGCCGCCGTCTCCGAAGGCCACGAAGTTCCGGTCTCTCGACGTGGCTACGTACGTCGTATCCTTGAAGGAGATGGCGTCCAAGGTCCACTCACCGTCGAGCACCCCCTCCACATCGGAGATCGGGTTCGCGGTGATCGCCCGAAGAGCATCCAGGGGGAAGTCGATCCCGCTGGAGAACGGCTGGGACGGGAAGCCCATGGGGTGATCCCAGATCTCGAGGAATCCACCGAGGAAGTGCCGAACGCTGTCTGCGTTCAGGATCGCGATGGTCCCGTCCTTGGCCGCGGCATCCAACGGTAGACGCGCCAGCATTCGCGTGTAGTGCTCGTCCCAGCCCGGCTGATTCGTGATGATACGAACCGTCCCGCGCGGCTCCGCGATGGTGGGTCGTGTCGAGTACAGGACTCTTCCCTGTGAGTCCTGCGACAGGTATTGAGGCCGGTCACTGAAGTCGAGGAAGCGTGTCCCCTCGGCCAGGGTGTCTGCGACGACCGTGCCATCCGGGAGCGAGTCCTCGTCGACCTCGTAGTCTACCTCGAAAAGCGCCGTATTTCGGGTCTGAATTCGTGCACCGACGACTTCTGTCGGGGTTCCCACCAGATTCACGCGTGAGACGGACGTGCCCCCCGAGTTTGCCACGAGCAGCGTGTCACCGGTGCTGTTCATGTGCATGCCCCAAGGCTCCGAGCCGACGGTGACCTCGCCGCTCCAGGTGAAGTCACTCGGGCGGAAGAGGTGCAATCGATTCGACAGGCGGTTCGACAGGTAAGCGAGCCCTCGCAGGGTGTCGACCTGGAGATCGCCGACCACGATCGTGGAAGTCGGGAATTTCGTGGTCCGCCCGACGACCGCCTTGAGAGGCATCTGCTCTCCTCGCGGATCGGCAATGGTCAGGGTGACGTTGTCCACCTGGGTGCTCAGACACGCGAAGGTCAGAAGCACCTCCGGGATGGCGACGGCGCATCGTCCGGCCGTGTTCACAGCCCATCCGTAGACCTCGAGTCCGAAGTCCGCGGGAAGCTCCGCTGCGCCGACCCAGTCCGGGTCCACCGTGAATACGCCGGAAACGGTGTCCCTCGGTGCGACCGCAAACGTCTGGTTGGCGGTGCGAGCGATCTCGTCTCCAGTCTCAGAATCGGTGATCACGGCGCCGAACCCGACTCGCGAGATGGCGGCGGCTGAATTCGGATCCCAAGCCTCCACACGGATGAGGATGGAATCCGTGAGCTCGAATCGATCGGGGGCGTGAACGTCGACGATCACTCGAACGTCGGCCGGGCCAGTCGGGCCTCCGGGCTGATTGGGATCCGGACCGGCGCTGTCGAAGAGCGTATCGCCGTCACAGGACGCGAGAGCCATGGTCAGCATGGCTACGATGAGCACCCTCCCCCTGCTGCACGGGGACGACAGGAGGTTCGCTGACCTCGGAGTTGGCTCACGAGCGGCCATCGGGGATTCTCCCTTAACGGATGTCAGTTCTACGGACCGGGAATTCCCCATGTCCGGCTCGGCAAACTTGTCCAAAAACGGAACTAATTCCGTCCCGGTTCGATGCCTGCGGCACCGTCGCGCGGCTAAGGTGCAAATGGCATGCCATTTCGGCCCCGGTCACCGTTCGCTTGCGGCGCCCGAGGGACTCGTCTCATGGACCGTCGCCTAGGCGCCCAACTCCAATTCGATCTGACACTTGCCGAAGGTCAGCCGATGGTGCGGGGAAGGTCCCCACTCGTCGATGGCACGTAGGTGGGCGGGCGTGCCGTACCCCATGTTCGACTCCCAGCAGTACGCCGGGTACCGCTTCGCGAGACGAAGCATGAGGCGATCGCGCGCCACTTTCGCCAGGATCGATGCACAAGCGATCGAGTGCACCTTCGCGTCACCGTCCACGACGGCTTCGTGATCCCACGGTGCCTTCTTGATGGGGAGACCATCGACCACGATGTGGTCGGGCTGGGTGGGAAGCGCGCGCACGGCGCGCTCCATTGCCCGGGTGGAAGCTCGGAGGATGTTCATGCGGTCGATCTCTCTGACCGATGCGGCGCCGATGCCGAACGCCAGGGCCTCCGAAATGATCCGCTCGTATAACTCCTCGCGGACCGCACGACTGAGCGTCTTCGAGTCGGCCGCACCCTCGATGGGGTGCCCCGGCCGAAGAACGACCGCAGCCGCAACGACAGGACCCGCAAGTGGCCCCCTCCCCGCTTCATCCACACCCGCCACCTCCCTCACACCACGACCCCAGAACCTTCGCTCGTATGTCAGATAACCCTGAGGTCGATCATCCCCCCGCGAACTCGACGCTCGATCACTCGACGACACGACGCGTCGAGACGTCAGTGGGTTCGCTTCTCCTGGATCCTCGCCGCTTTGCCTCTAAGTCCTCGCAGGTAGTAGAGCTTGGCCCGGCGGACACGCCCCCTGCGCACGACCTCGATGCCGGTGATGAACGGTGAATGAAGCGGGAAGACCCGCTCCACTCCGACACCACCCGAGACCTTGCGGACCGTGAACGACTCTCTCATCCCACCGCCCCGGCGTCCCAGGCACACACCCTCGAACGCCTGGATCCGCTCTTTCTCCCCCTCCCGCACCAAGTAGAGCACCTTCACGGTATCACCCGCCCCGAAGTCCGGGAGGTCGCTCCTCAGCTGTTCCTGTTCCAACTCTCTGAGCAGATCGGCCATCGTTGCCTCCCGACTGGGCGGGGCCCGCTACCGCCGTCTTTGAACGGGCATATTATAACGCGGCTGGTTCCGTGCGTGAAGCTTTTTTTTCGCCGCTGTCCTTGGATGGACTCGCGCGTCTTCAGCTCCCCTCGTCGGCGCGGGACGCTTCCTCGAGGTCGGGCCTTCTCTGTCGAGTCATTCGTTCGGCCTCCGATTTCCTGAACTCTTCGATGCGCGCGTGGTCGCCGGTCAAGAGGACCTCCGGCACGGAGTAGCCTCGATACTCCGGAGGCCGAGTCCAGGAGGGAGCGCTGAGCTTGGGGCCCTCGTAGAACGAATCCGAGGAGGCGGACTCGTGGTCTCCGATGGCACCGGGAAGGAGACGGACCACCGAGTCGACGATCGCCAGCGCGGCGGGCTCACCTCCCGAGAGCACGAAATCTCCGAGCGAGACCTGTTCGGTGGCGAGATGTTGGGCTACTCGGTGGTCCACATCTTTGTAGTGTCCACACAGCAGGGTGACCTCGGGCTCGATCGAGTACCGCACGGCATCCGAATGGGTGAAGACCTTGCCCCGAGCCGAGAGCAAAACCACCGGGCCTTCGTCTCGGATCGCCTCGACCGCCTCGAAGAACGGCTCGGGCTTCATGACCATGCCCGCACCCCCACCGTACGGCACATCGTCTACCGTGCGATGCCGATCGTGCGTGAAGTCACGCAGATCCTGGATCCGATACTCTACCAGCCCCTTCTCCCGAGCTCTAGCTGGGATCCCGAGGGACAGGGGAATCTCGAAGAAGCCCGGAAAGATGGACACCAGGTTGATCTTCACGACGGATCGTCCCCGTTCGAATCGGTCACAGATCCAACAAACCCTGCGGTGGATCGATCACGATCGTGCCATCCTCCACGCTACAGGCGAGAACGACCTGGTTGGTGAAGGGGATCAGGAAGCTGCGGCTTGGCCCCTCGACCTCGAGCAGCGCCGCAGGTTCGACCTCGAACACTTCGGTCACGCGGCCGACCTCGTTGCCGTCCGTCGTCACCACCCGCAGACCGAGCACCTGGTGATAGAAGATCTCGCCCTCCGCGAGGGGTTCGGTATCCTCCAGGCGTCTCAGCAGATACCGATCCCGGAGTGTGTCCGCTCCATCCCGATCGTGGATTCCCTCGAAGAGAACGAGGAAGCCCTTTCGATAGGGGCGCGCCGCGACCAGCCGCAGCGCGGGCAGATCCGGATCCGGATCTCGGCCGTCCCCATCCGCGACGAGGAGCGTCAGGTCAGGCTGAAAGGTGGAGGCCGGGCGATCGGTGAGTGACCAGACGTAGACCTCTCCCTTGGTCCCGTGTGGCTTGCTGACGTGACCCACGACCACGAACTCGGGTTCGCCGTCCCTGGCTTCAGTCACCGAGGCCCGACGAGAACGATCTTGGTGGTCGCACGCTCGGCTCGATTCGACTCCTGGTCGTCACTTCTTCTTCTTCTTCGGCTCTTCCTCGGCTTCCGCTTCGGGCTCTTCGGCGACAGCCTCCGGCTCTTCCTCGGCCTCCGCTTCGGGCTCTTCGGCGACAGCCTCCGGCTCTTCCTCGGCCTCCGCTTCGGGCTCTTCGGCGACAGCCTCCG
>JAHEKL010000007.1 GCA_024638345.1 Gammaproteobacteria bacterium
CCCCGCGCGGGTCCGGGTACGGTGTCGCTCTTCGCGATGGCGGCAGTGATCGCAGCGGTGATCCTGACGCCCTTCGTTCGTGAACCGGATCGCTCCGTGGATCTCCCCCCCATCGTGGTTCAGGGACCCACGGTCCGAGGTCTGACGGTCGTTCCAGAGCCGACGCCGGTCGTACAGGTCGCGGAGCCCTTCTCCGACAGAGAGCTTTGGGCCCGCTCCAACGCCCTTCTCTATGAGCACTCCTCACTCTACGCGCGCTATCGCGAACCCGGCTTGATCCGCACGGGGCTCCGCTAGCGGAGATGATCGGCCCGCTGCTCCCCGAAGGACTCGGTGAGGCGACGGGCGGCGTCTTCTACCTCCACGGCTCGGACGAATACCAAAAAGAAGCCGTGGCCCGGGCGTTGGTCGATGCCCACCTGGATCCGGCTACGGCTGACTTCAACTACGATCTGATCCGGGGAACCGAGGTTACGGTGGAGACCCTGGCGTCCGTGCTGGGCACCCCACCCATGATGGGCGAGTGGAGGGCGGTATTGATCCGGGACACCCAGGCGCTTGCCTCCTCTCCGAGGGCGCGCTCGCTACTTCTTCGTGTCGCCAAGACGCCTCCCCCCGGGCTCGCGTTGATCCTGCTCTGCACCGTTCCCGAGCGTTCGTCCGCCCGGTTCTATCGAGATCTGGCCCGGGCCGCACGCAGCGTCGAGTTCCAGACTCCCAGCCTGAACGATCTCCCGGCGTGGCTGATGGACTGGAGCCGGACGACGTTCCGTCGTGAGCTGGCCGAAGACGCCGCACGTGGGCTCGCACAGGCCGTGGGTGCCAATGTGGCGGTCCTGGCTCAGGAGATGGAAAAGCTCTCTACGCTGACCAATGAAGGCGAGGACATCACCATCGAGGTGGTGCGGTCCGCCGGAACCCGCCTCCCGCGGCAGGACCGCTGGCAGTGGTTCGATCTCGTAGGCCAGCGGCGCTTCAAGAACGCGTTGGCCGGACTGGTCGTGCTCCTCGAGCACGGTGAGACTGGGGTTGGATTGACCATCGGGCTGGCCACCCACCTCCTTCGGCTGGGAATCGTGGTCGACGGAGGCCCCAAGGCCCTCGAGGCCGTGCTGCCGGGGAACCAGCGATGGCTGGCCCGCCGCTACGCTTCGCAGGCGCGCGGCTGGACCGTGGGATCGATCGAGACTGCGATCCACGGCTTGTTGAAGGTGGATCGGATGTTGAAGGCGAGCCCAGTGTCGGATAGTCACTTTCTCGAAAGCTGGCTCCTGGAGCAGGCCGCGGTGGAGGCAGAGGCCGCATGAACGGCCCAAGACGCCTCCGGCAATGGGCCATCCTCCTGGCCGTCGCACTGCCGGTTGCCACGATCCCCGGAAGCGTCGAGGCGCAGGACGAGAGCTTGGACCAGGTCGAGCGCTTCATGTTGGATGGAAGGTTCGAGTCGGCCAGGGAAGTTCTGCAAGGCTGGCTGGAGACGCAGCGATCGACCGCGGAGTGGGTGGATCGGCAGAGGGGCACGTGGCTCCGAGCGCTCCTGACGGTCGATCCCGAGATGGCGGATCTCGATCTGCGACGTCTGGCGGTCGAGTATCCCGGGGGACCGTTTTCCGATCGCGCCCTCCTGCGGCTTGCCCAATCTGCGGTAATGAGATCGGACACTCCGGCCGCTCTGCGGCACCTCCGGCAGCTGCTTCGCGATTATCCCGCGAGCCCGCTTCGCGAGGAAGCCCGATTACTCACCGTGCGAATCGAAGAGTCCACCTCCGCGTCGTCCAACTAGAGCTCAACCGACGGACCCTCGGGGGGTACAGACCCCATATGAAGACCCGATCCGGCTCAGTTTTGCGCGCAGGTGCGGTCCTGCCCCGCGACCTGAATCTCGCCATCGAGGGGATGCATTGCGGTGCCTGCGTTTCGGCGGTGGAGCGCGCCCTCAAGACGGTTTCGGGCGTCGAGGACGCCGAGGTGAGTCTTGCGACCGAAGAGGCGCGGATTCACTTCGCCCAGGAGCCTGTCGAAGTGGGGGCACTGGTCGAGGCGGTCGAGCAAGCGGGATACGCCGTGGCCGAGGACCGAATCCGGGTTGGCATAGGTGGAATGCACTGTGCGGCATGTGTCTCGGCCGTTGAAGCCGCGCTGCGGGGCGTCCCGGGAGTGAAGCAAGTGTCGGTGTCGCTCCCGGCCGAGGAGGCCTCGATCACCCTGGTTCCCGGTGTCGTTCGTGCGGACGACCTACGCGAGGCGGTCTCCGCGGCCGGGTATGAGCTCGACTTCCCCGAGGAGGGAGTCACAGACCGCTCGAGAGAAGAGCGTCGGGATAGGGAGAAGGACGCCCAGACCCGCCTCCTGATGCGGAAGTTCCGCGTAGGAGCGGCGCTGTCGGTTCCCGTTCTGCTGGCGGGGCATCACGAGCTCGTTCCCTTCCTCCAGACTCTGGACGCGACCACGCTTCGTCTCCTCTGGGGACTCTCGGGCATCCTGACTGTACCGATCGTGGGCTGGGTCGGACGACAGTTCTTCACGGGTGCATGGACGGCCTTCCGGAGCCGCCAGGCCAACATGGACACGCTGGTGGCCATCGGCACGGGCTCGGCGTTCCTGTACTCCATTCTCGCCGTCACTGCTCCGGGGGTGTTTCCCGAAGGCGCTGCACATCCCTTCTTCGAAGCGGTTGCGGTCGTCATCACCTTGGTCGTGCTGGGTCAGGCGCTGGAGGCGCGGGCACGAAGCAAGACTTCCCGGGCCTTGCGCTCCCTGCTGGACCTGCGCCCCAAGATGGCCCGGGTCGTGCGCGGCTCTGAAGAGGTCGAGCTGCCCGTGGAGGCGATCCAGACGGGGGACGTCGTCGTAGTCCGGCCGGGAGAGAGGATTCCGGTGGATGGAAGCGTGCTGACCGGCCGCAGCGCCGTCGACGAGTCCATGGTGACCGGGGAGAGCATCCCGGTGGAAAAGGGACCGGACGACGAAGTGATCGGGGGCACGATCAATCGGTCCGGAAGCTTCCGCATGAAGGCGACGCGGGTCGGATCGGACGCCGTGCTGGCTCAGATCGTGGAGCTGGTGCGGAGCGCTCAAGCATCGAAGCCCTCCATCCAACGCCTCGTCGACCGGGTCGCGGGCGTATTCGTACCCATCGTGCTCATGCTCGCCACCGCGACCTTCGCGCTCTGGTATACGATCGGCCCCGAGCCGGTGCTCAGCTATGCGTCGGTCGTCGCGGTCGCTGTTCTGGTGATCGCGTGTCCTTGTGCGCTCGGTCTCGCCACGCCCATCTCGGTGATGATCGCGGTCGGAAAGGCCGCGGAACATGGAATCCTGATCCGAAACGGTGATGCGCTGCAGAGAGCGCGTCATCTGAAGACGGTCATCCTCGACAAGACCGGCACGGTGACTCGGGGCGAGCCGATCCTCACCGACATCCTTCCGGTGGGGACCATGGAGGAGACCCGGCTGCTCGCGATAGCTGCATCGGCGGAGCGGGGGTCCGAGCACCCTCTGGGCGAGGCGGTGGTGGACTCGGCTCGAGAGCGGGGCATCGAGCTGGAGGAGGCCTCGCAGTTCGAGGCCGTGGGGGGGCGCGGAGTCCGAGCAGTGGTGGCTGGACAGCAGGTTCTCGTTGGTACTCCGGCGCTCTTGAGAAACGAGGGTGTGGACGAATCGATCCTTGACGACCTTTGGAGAGAGTTGACTGAGGCCGGAAAGACGCCTGCGATGGTCGCAGTCGACGGCGTGGCTTCGGGTGTCCTCGGTCTTGCCGACCGCGAGAAACCCGATTCCGCTGACGCGGTCGACCGTCTCAAGGCGATGGGCCTCGAGGTCGTCATGCTGACCGGGGACAACGAGAGAACGGCCTCTGCCGTGGCCCGGCGCGTGGGAATCGACGAGGTCTTCGCCGGAGTCGTTCCCGCCGAAAAGCAGGAGAAGGTCGACGAGATACGCCGCCGCACCGGGCATCCGGTCGCGATGGTGGGCGACGGAGTCAACGATGCACCTGCCCTGGCCGCGGCCGACGTCGGCGTGGCAATCGGAGGCGGGACGGATGTGGCCATGGAGACCGCGGATCTGATACTCATGGGAGGATCGCTCCACGGAGTTGCGGACGCGATGGAGCTCTCCAACGCGGCGTTGCGGAACATGAAGCAGAACCTGTTCGGCGCCTTTGCCTACAACGTCGCCGCGATCCCGATTGCCGCCGGCGTCCTGTACCCGTTTTTCGACGTCCTGCTTTCGCCTATGATTGCGGGAGCGGCCATGGCCTTCAGCTCGGTGACGGTGGTGACCAACGCGAATCGACTTCGTTTCTTCGAGCCCTCCCGGATCCGAGCTGCACGCGCCGAAGGAGCTCACAGCGCTTCCTCCGTGCCGGGTGCCGTGAGCGCGGGGAGCTGACGGAGATCGGCGTGGACGTTGTCGTGGTCAATACAGGGGCGGTTCTCCTCATCGCCCTGATCTTCTGGTACTTCCGAGTCGGACGAGGTTGATGAACGGGACCCGCGCGGAGACAGCACGTGAGGACACCCCGCTCATGCGCCAATGGCGCGAGGCCAAGCTCCGCCATCCCGACGCCTTGCTCTTCTTCAGGGTCGGGGACTTCTACGAGCTGTTTCGGCAGGACGCCGAGGAAGGGTCTCGACTGCTCGGTCTCACACTCACGTCACGGAACAACGGTGCCGCGGCCGAGGTCCCGATGGCGGGCGTGCCCGCCAAGGCCCTGGACGACTACCTCGGCAGATTGATCAAGCTCGGACGCCGCGCCGCCATCTGCGATCAGGTCGAGGACCCGGCCACAGCACAGGGCATCGTTCGCAGAGAGGTGGTGGAGACCGTCACCCCCGGGACCGTTCTGCACGACGGGCTCCTCGATGCCCGCAGAAACAACTTTCTCGTGGTCCTCACCCCGGTCTCGGACGGACAGGTCGGACTGGCGTCCGCCGATCTGTCCACGGGCGAGTTCGCCGTCGAGTGCGTGGGGCTGGAGACCTTGAGCTCGGAGCTCGGACGGCTGGGGCCCGCCGAGCTGCTCCTGCCCGCCTCGATGAAGGATCCGTCCGAGGATACGGGCTGGAGCACTCGTCTCTCGGACGCCACTCCCACGTACCGGGACGACTGGATCTTCGACGAGTCCGTAAGCCGCGACGAGCTCATCGCCCGTTATCGCGTTCACTCTCTCGATGGGATGGGTTTCCAGTCCACGGACGGGATCTTGGTCAGCGCCGCTGGCGCGCTCGTCCAGTACGTGAGGGAGATCCAGCCGGGGGGAGCGGCCCAGCTCCAGCGCCCCACCATCCGTCGCCCTGGCTCGGAGATGCTGCTCGACGAGATGACTCGACGGAACCTCGAGCTGATCGAGCCGCTCCGGGTCGGAGAGGATGGTGGAACCCTGATCGACGTCCTGGATGATTCGGTCACCGCCATGGGAGCGCGGCTCCTGAGACGATGGACGCTTCGCCCGCTCGTCGATCCGGATCCGATCTGGAAGCGACTTGAAGCGGTCGCGGAGCTGGTGGACAACAGGGAGATGCGGGTCGAGCTCAGGGACCGGCTGAAGGGCATCCAGGATATCGAGCGCCTCTCGGGAAAGGTCGGCGCGGGTCGCGTGGGTCCGAGAGACCTCCTCGCGCTCGGTCGCTCTCTCGACGCGCTGCCGGGGCTACTGGCCGTTTCGGCCGAGGCGCGGGCTTCAGTGCTCGAGGAGCTGACCACGGCGGACGACCTTCTCGTCGATGTCGCCGACCGCATCCGGGCCTGCCTCGCAGACGACGCGCCGCAGAGCCTGTCGGAGGGGGGTGTGGTACGAAGCGGGTTCAGCTCGGAGCTGGATGATTTGCGGGAGACCCGGGACGGCGCCCGTGAATTCATCGCGTCGCTGCAGACCCGGGAGCGAGAGCGGACTGGCGTCGGATCCCTCAAGGTGGGATACAACAGGGTGTTCGGGTACTACCTCGAGGTCACCAAAGCGAATCTCGATCGCGTGCCGTCGGATTACGTCCGAAAGCAGACGCTGACCAACGCCGAGCGATATTTCACACCGGAGCTGAAGCAGTGGGAGGAGCGGGTGACGAGCGCCGAGGAGCGGATCCTGACGCTGGAAGCACGGCTCTTTCAGGAGCTCCGGGATGCGATCGCGGATCACGTCCCCCGACTCCAGCGGGCAGGGCAGCGGGTAGCAGCGCTCGACGCTGTGGTGACCTTGGCCCACGTCGCGGTCCGAAGACGCTACGTGCGTCCGGAGGTTCACACCGGTTTCGAGCTCGAGATCCGGGGAGGGAGGCATCCAGTCGTCGAGACCATGATGCCTCGAGAGGAGTTCATTCCGAACGATGTTGTTCTCGGCGACGACGGATGGATGATCATCCTGACGGGTCCGAACATGGCAGGGAAGAGCACGGTCCTCCGGCAGGTCGGCCTCATCCAGCTCATGGCCCAAATCGGCTCGTTCGTGCCGGCGGATGCGGCCAGGATCCCATTGTGCGATCGGATCTTCACCCGCGTCGGGGCCTCGGACAATCTGGCGCGGGGACAGTCGACCTTCATGGTCGAGATGAACGAGTCCGCCGCGATCGTTCATGGAGCTACGTCCCGAAGTCTGGTTCTGCTGGACGAGATCGGGCGGGGGACTTCGACGTACGACGGCGTCTCGATCGCCTGGGCCATCACGGAGCACCTCCACGAGGAGGTCGGCGCGAAGACCATCTTCGCGACCCACTATCACGAGCTGACCCAGCTCGGGGATCTTCTTCGTGGTGTGAAGAATATGAACGTCGCGGTGAGAGAAGCCGGCGAGGACATCGTCTTCCTTCGTCGGCTGGAGAGTGGTGGGGCGGACCGGTCCTATGGGATTCAGGTCGCGCGATTGGCCGGGCTCCCCCGACCGATCATCCGGAGGGCTCTGGAACTGCTCGCCGAGCTCGAAGGAAGTCACTCGGGCGGGGGCGAGGGGCTCGGTCGTAGAGGCGTGTACCGGCCCCGATCCACACCGGGTCTCGACCAGCTTCCCCTGTTCGTGCGGGAGGACCCCGTGATCGATCGAATCCGCGGGCTGGAGCCCGACGACATGACGCCGCTCGAGGCGTTGAGCCTCCTCCACTCGATTCGCCGAGAGCTCCAGAAGCGAGACGGGACGAAGGACACGGAAAGCCGATGAGGATTCACCGATCCCGGAGTCCGAGAGGTCACCGGCCAGGACGAGCGCTGTGCGTCTGCCTCGTAGCGGCGACTCTGACCGGCTGTGGCGGAGAGGACTACCTGGAAAATCCACGGCCGCTGTACGGAGAGGAACCGGTGGAGTACCCGCTCACACTTTGGGATGCGGGTATCGAGGGCGAAACCCTTCTCCGGGTCCGGGTGACGGACGTGGGGGTCGTCGATTCCATCGAGGTCGCGGAGTCTTCGGGTCATCCCGCGCTGGACTCCGCCGCGATCGACGGGGTGCAGGACCTCAGGTTCCAACCCGGGCGCCGAAATGGAAGACGCGCCCGCATGTGGGCCACTCTACCGGTGGTCTTCACCAAGCGCCCACCCACGTCCGAACCGTCCCTGGATCGACCGTGAACGAACGGCATCGCGCCCCGTACGAGGATGTGCTCGATCTCGTGGGGTGGACGCCGCTCGTGCGACTGAATCGCGTGACTCAGGGCGTGCGGACTCCCGTCTATGGGAAGTGCGAGTTCATGAACCCGGGTGGATCGGTCAAGGACCGCATCGGCAGGGCCATTGTGGAGGATCTGGAGTCGCGCGGAGCGCTCGGGCCCGGCGGGACGATCGTCGAAGCGACCTCTGGGAACACGGGTGTGGCGCTGGCCATGGCCGCGGTGGCGAAGGGCTACCACTGCATCTTCACCATGCCCGACAAGATGAGTCAGGAGAAGGTGAAGCTCTTGCGGGCCTTCGGCGCGGAAGTCGTGATTACTCCCACCGCGGTGCCTCCGGATCATCCGGAGCACTACCTACAGAAGGCGAAGCTCATCGCCGAGAGCACCGCCGGCGGCGTACTGGCGAACCAGTTCTACACCCCTGCCAACCCGCGCGCTCACTATGAGAGCACCGGACCGGAGCTGTGGCAGCAGACCGACGGTCGGATTACACACTTCCTAGCGGGTGCGGGGACTGGCGGCACGATCACGGGAGCCGCCCGATTCCTCAAGGAGCAGAATCCGACGCTCAAAGTCATCGGTGTCGATCCTCGGGGATCGGTCATCGCTACGTTCTTTCACACGGGTCGGATGGTCGACGGAGAGCCCTATCAGGTGGAGGGGCTGGGCAACGACAAGATTCCAGAGACCCTGGAGTTGGAGCTCGTCGACGAGTACGTGACGGTCACTGATCGGGACTCCTTCCTGATGGCGCGACGGCTGACCCGTGAGGAGGGACTGTTCGTGGGTGGATCCTCGGGTCTGATCGTGCACGCCGCGATCGAGCTCGCACGCGAGCTCGACGATCCGGGCGCGCTCGTCGTGGCGATCTTGTGTGACTGGGGAGAGCACTATCTCACGAAGTTGTTCGATGACGAGTGGATGCGATCGAATGGATACTTGGCCGTGGAGCGCAGAAACGTAGGTCAGCTGTTGGATGCGAAGGCCCGAGAAGGTCCGGAGCTCGTGAGCGTCAAGCCCTCCTCTTCCGTCCGAATGGCACTCTCCGCCATCACGACCCACGACGTGTCACAGCTTCCCGTGATCCTGGAGGGCGAGTGTGTGGGGTCGATCGCCGAGGCCGAGCTGATGGCGCGGGTGCTCGAGGATCCGGACCTCTTGGAACAAACCGTGGAATCCGTGATGGATCCGCCCTTTCCGGTCGTGGACGCGGTGCTTCCGCTGGAGCGCTTGACCCCTCTTCTGACAAGAACGAACGCAGCGGTCCTCGTTCGGGCGAACGGCGAGATCACCGGGATCGTGACCCGATACGACTTGGTCCAAACGCTTACAGGAGCGACGTGACTCGATGAACGAAGCACTCAAGATCGTCGTCCTGATGGGTGGCACTTCCGAAGAGCGAGAGGTTTCCCTCGCTTCCGGCTCGCAAGTCGCCCGTGCGCTCGAGTCGAGGGGTCACGAGGTGGTGTGCGTCGACACGGCGCGCGGCGTTCTGACCGACATCGAGGTGGATCGGCTGCTGCGGGAGGGCGTAGGCCGAGAAGCGCCACCCCCGGAAGCCATGGACCTGCTCGAAACGGGGGACACCACGTTGCTGACGAGGAACCCCGAGCTGGAGAACACCGACATCGTGTTCCCCGCTCTCCACGGTGGAACCGGAGAGGATGGCACGCTTCAGGTGCTCCTCGAGCTCGCGGGCATTCGATTCGCGGGAAGCGATCGACTGGGGTGCACCCTCGCGATGGACAAGGAGGTATCCAAGAACCTGTTTCGCTCCGCTGGTATCCCGACTCCAGACTGGCTACCCGGCCCGGCCTCTCTGGAAGAGGTCGCGGCACGACTCGGGCTGCCGGTGATCGTGAAGCCCCCCTCCGGAGGATCGACCCTCGGTCTCTCTCTGGTGCAAGACCCTGGCGAGTTCGATGCGGCAATCGACGATGCCCACCGATACGAGGATCGCATCCTCTTCGAGAGGTACGTGCCGGGTCGAGAGCTCACCGTCGGGATTCTGGGCAGCGAGGCCCTTCCAGTGGGAGAGATCATTCCAGCACACACCTTGTTCGACTACGAGTGCAAGTACCAACCGGGTCTCGCGCAGGAGATCTTCCCGGCCGACATCCCCGAAGCGCTCGCTTCGCGGCTTCAGGAGCTGGCGCTCGAAGTCCACCGGTGCCTGTTCCTGCGAGACTTCTCGCGAGTCGACTTCATCGTCGATGAGGCCAACGAGCCGTGGTGTCTGGAGGCGAACGCCCTCCCGGGACTCACGGCGCAATCTCTCTTGCCTCGAGCGGCCGCCGCGGCGGGAATCCCCTTTCCCGAGCTGTGCGAGCGGATCGTGCGATTGGCGCTCTCGCGCTACGCTCCGGCAGGAACGAGTTCCGGACCCTCGGGTTGAAGCGCGAGCCCCAGGCAGGTAGAATCATCCGAGGGACCCTTCCCCAGTACAGACCCGCTTCGTACCGGTCCTAAATGGCCTACGCGACACAGCGCTTCGACTTTGGGTACCAGCTGACCCCCTGGGTCAAGCGGTTGCTCATCGCCAATACGGTCGTCTTCCTGGTGACCCGGGTGGTGGGCGGAAGCCTGTTCTTCGAATGGTTCGGCTTCTGGCCGGCGAACGCGCTGACACGGCCTTGGGGTGCGGTCACCTACATGTTCCTGCATGGTGACCTGTGGCATCTTCTCTTCAACATGCTGGTGCTCTTCTTCTTCGGCCCCCCGCTCGAGAATCGCTGGGGGTCGTCGGAGTTTCTCAAGTACTATCTGCTTTGTGGTTTGGGGGGCGTTGCGCTCAGCTTCATCTTCGCCCCGCAGACCGGAATCATCGGCTCGTCCGCCGCGATCTACGGCCTGATGCTGGCGTTCGCATGGCATTGGCCGGAGGCGCCGATCTACATCTGGGGCATCTTTCCCGTGAAGGCCAAGTGGCTGGTCGGCTTTCTATTCGTGCTGACCTTCATCAGCGCCTTCAATGGAACGGGAGGTGTCGTCGCTCACTTCGCCCATCTGGGTGGCCTGATGACGGGGATCGGGTACCTGAAATTCGGAGACCGGCTGGGGGCAAGGTTGGGTGAGATCAGGAACTCCCGGATGTCCGAGCGATTCGCGATCGTTCCGCGCAAGATCTCCCGGGAGGAGGAAGGGGGTAAGCCCTCGCACAGAAAGAAGAGGGGGCGAGGCGAAGAGGATCTACTGGACGAGGTCGACCGGATCCTGGACAAGATTTCTGCTCGGGGGATCGGTGCTCTGACCGATGACGAGCGTCGGGTCCTGGACGAGGTGTCTAGGAAGCGTCGCTCCAACTGAATCCACGTGTGTCCGAGTCCCTCTCACTCCCGGGGCTCCACCTCGACACCGCGCAATCCCAACGCATCGAAGGAGGGTGACTTGGCGGGGCACAGCAAGTGGGCCCAGATCAAGCGAAAGAAGGCGGTGAACGACCAGAAGCGGGGTCAGATGTTCACACGGCTCATTCGCGAGATCACGGTCTCTGCCAGGCATGGCGGCGGGAATCCGGAGTTCAATCCAAGGCTTCGTTTGGCGGTCGACACCGCCAAAAACGCCAACATGCCGCAGGAGAACATCGAGCGAGCGATCGCACGGGGAACTGGAGAGCTCGAGGGGGTCACCTACGAGGAAGTGGCGTACGAGGGATACGGACCGGGTGGCGTGGCGCTGTACATCGAGACGACCACGGACAACCAGAAGCGGACCGTAGCCGAGGTTCGTCACATCCTCGAAAAGAACGGCGGGAATCTGGGAACCGCGGGATCCGTGGCGTGGCAGTTCGATCGCAAAGGACAGATCTACATCGACGGCGGCCGATACGGCGAGGAGTCCGTGCTCGAGGCCGCCTTGGAAGCGGGCGCCGAAGATGTCTCGCTCATGGACGGGGAGTACATCGTGACGACGGACGTGGGGTCGTTTCACCAGGTGCAGAGTGGAATCGAAGCCGCCGGTATCGAGGTGTCCCAGGCTGAGTTCGCCATGGTGCCCCAGAACTCCGTTTCGATGACGGGGCCGGAGGCGGTCCAGGTCCTCAAGCTCCTCGAGGCGCTCGACGACAACGACGACGTACAGAAGGTCTCCTCGAACGCGGACATCGACGAGAGCGTGATGGCCGAGGCGATGTCGTGACCGACCGCCATGCACGACCCGGTCCCAGCGCGAGATCGATCCTCTTCCACCTGATCCGCTGATGCCCGATCCGGACTCGGGCCGTGGCCTGACCGTCGTCGGCATCGATCCCGGGACCACGGCGACGGGATACGGCGTCGTGAGTCGGACCTCCCGAGGCATCCTTTCCCTGCTCGAGTGCGGCGTCGTGCGACCCACTGCCGCCGCACCGCTCGCGTCCAGGATCCGAGAGATCTTCGAAGAGATCGAGCGTGTGCTGGACGGATTCGAGCCCAACGCCGTATCGGTGGAGAACGTATTCCAGGGAAAGAACGCTCGAAGCGCGCTCGTTCTCGGACACGCCCGGGGCGCCATCTTGCTCGCCGCAGCGTTGCGCGACCTGGAGATCCACGAGTATTCGCCGAGAGAGATCAAGAAAGCGGTGGTCGGCAACGGAAACGCCACCAAAGACCAGGTGGGGTTCATGGTTCAGGAACGGCTGCGACTTCGAACCCCGCCCCGACCGGCGGATGCCGCCGACGGTGTGGCCGCCGCCTTGTGCCACTTCGTGATAGGAGTCGACGGAGCCGTCCGGGGTTCCCTGCCTCATCGATTCGCGAGCGACCAGGCGAAGACCTAGCCCAAATCGGCTGCGGCAAAACCGGACGAACGAATCAGGAGGAAGCCAGTTGATCAGCCGCCTTCGTGGCACGTTGCTCACCCGTCGAGGGATGGGGGTCGAGATCGCGACCTCCGGAGGTGTCGTCTACGAGGTGGACGTGCCCCTTTCGGTGGTGGAGAGACTTCCCGCTGTCGGAGAGGAGATCGAGCTCCGTACGGTTCAGGTCGTGCGGGAAGATCTCATCGCGCTCTATGGCTTTCTCGAGACGGGTGAGCGCGAATTGTTCGAGACGCTGCTCGGGGCTTCCGGAGTCGGGGCGCGGCTGGCTCTTGCGATGCTCTCGACCTTCTCGGCGACCCGGTTGAGTCGTGCGCTGGCGGAAAAGGACGTGGCGGCGCTCGTCCAGATCCCCGGCGTGGGAAAGAAGACGGCTGAACGTCTGGCTCTCGAGTTGGCCGATCGGGTTCAGGATCTGGAGCTCGCTCCGGAGTCCGCTCCCCCCGAAGCGCCAGGGGGCGCCCACAAGGCGGTGCAGGCCCTGGTGGCCCTGGGAATGTCGTTCCAGGACGCGGACCAGGCCGTCCGGAGCGCTCTCGAGGACGGAGCCCCATTGGAGACCGGTGAGCTCATCCGAACCGCATTGGCTCAGCCGTGACGGTCGAACGCGTAGTCACGACGCCCGAGGAGCTGTCGGAGGATCGGGGGATCGAGCCGACCCTCCGACCTCATCGGCTGTCCGAGTTCGTTGGACAGGACAAGGTCCGAGAGGCACTGCGGATCGCGATCGACGCTGCCCGTCAGCGTGGAGAGCCCCTCGATCACGTGCTCTTCCACGGACCCCCCGGTCTTGGGAAGACGACGCTCGCCGCGCTCATCGCCGAGGAGATGGGGGTCGGGCTCCGGACCACCTCGGGACCGGTCCTGGAGAAGCCCGCCGACCTGGTGGGTTTTCTCACCAATCAGAGCGTGGGCGACGTCCTGTTCATCGACGAGATTCATCGCCTGCGGCCCATCATCGAGGAGTTCCTCTACCCGGCGATGGAGGACTACCGGGTGGAGATCCGCATCTCGGATGGTCCGCGCGCCCAGACGATGACGATGGAGATCGAGCGGTTCACACTCGTGGGCGCAACCACGCGTTTCGGTCTTCTGACGGCGCCGATGCGGGCCCGCTTCGGCATCGTCCAACGTCTGAACTTCTATCCTGCGGACGAGCTCGCCCACATCATCCGCCGCAGTGCGAGCTTGCTGGGTGTGGAGACCACCTCGGAGGGTGCGGACGAACTCGCGCGCCGGGCACGTGGGACTCCGAGGGTGGCCAATCGCCTGTTGAGAAGGGTGCGGGACTATGCTCAGGTCCGGGCCGACGGCATCATCGACGCCGAGGTGGCCGGCGCGGCGCTCGAGATGCTGGACGTAGACGAGTACGGGCTCGACGAGATGGACGCTCGGATCCTCAAGACGATCATCGAGAAGTTCGAGGGTGGACCCGTCGGTGTCTCGTCGCTAGCGGTCGCCCTCGGCGAGGACTCCGGCACCTTGGAGGAGGTGTATGAGCCTTTTCTGATCCAGGAGGGCTTCTTGATGCGAAGTCCCAGGGGACGGCTGGCGACGCCCAGGGCCTACCGGAGGTTCGGTTTCACTCCACCGGACGAGCTTCGCGATCAGGCCTCCCTGTTCAACGAGTGAAGGACCGAAGTGTCGAAATCGGTGGCGCCTGACCTGTCGCTCACGTCCGCGTACGATTACTCCCTGCCCCCCGGACGAATCGCGCGGTACCCAGCACAGGAGCGGGACAGTAGTCGATTGCTGGTCTTTCCCAGAGACGTCCGGTCTCCTGGCTCACCATCGGTGAGCCCCCCTTTCCGGGATCTACATTTCTTCGACCTTCCCACGTTGCTGAGGGCAGGGGATCTCCTCGTCGTCAACGAGAGCCGGGTGCTACCGGTGCGTCTGCTCGGCCGCAAGCCGACGGGGGCCGAGTGCGAGGTGCTCCTTCTTCGGCCGGTCTCGGAGGAATCGGCGGGGGCTGGTCTCGGTCGCCGTTGGGAGGCCCTCGTGCGCCCGGGGTCGAAGCTGAAGCCAGGGCGAAGCGTCATCGTCGCCGACGACCTGAAGCTGGTGATCGAAGACGGAATTCCTGGTGGCGGTCGGATCGTGCGTGTCGAGACGTCCGGCTCGGTGGAGCAAGCCCTCGACGAGCACGGCAGGGTCCCGCTTCCGCCTTATTTGGACCGGCAGGAGGAGCCGATCGACAAGGATCGATATCAAACGGTCTACGCTCGCGACCCGGGCTCCGTGGCCGCACCCACCGCCGGTTTGCACTTCACGCCCCGTGTGCTGGGCGCCTTGGCCGAACGGGGGGTGGAGGTCGCCCGGGTGAGCCTGCACGTCGGGCCCGGTACCTTTCGGCCCGTCGACGCGGATCGGATCGCCGAGCATAGGATGGACCGTGAGTTCTGGCGAATCCCTCACGAGACGGTGGAGGCGATCGCGCGAGCCAGAACTCGGGACCGGCGCGTCTGGGCGGTCGGGACGACCGTGGTTCGAACACTAGAAGCCGCAGCGCTAGACAAAGGGGGATTGGGAGCGGGGCAGGGCACCACGGACCTGTTCATCAAGCCGGGGTTTCGCTTCCGCGTCGTGGACGCGCTCATCACGAACTTCCACCTCCCCAAGTCCACGCTCCTGATGCTGGTGGCGGCCTTCGCCGGACACGCGAGGACCATGGAGGCCTACCGCCACGCGGTCGATTCCGGGTACCGGTTCTACTCCTACGGAGACGCCATGGCGATCCTTCCTTTTCCGGCGAACGAATCGGAGTGAACCCGTGAACGGCCGTTCTCCATTTGCGTTCGAGCTTCTGGGAGAGGCGGAGGCCGCCCGGACAGGCATCCTTTCTACGCCGCACGGGAACGTCCATACCCCGGTCTTCATGCCGGTCGGGACACTCGGAGCGATCAAGACCCTCTCGCCGGAAGAAGTCCGTGACGTGGGCGCGTCCATGATCTTGGCGAATACCTACCATCTCTACCTGCGACCGGGACACCAACTGGTGGAGGGGTTGGGCGGGCTTCACCGCTTCATGCGGTGGGACGGTCCGATTCTGACGGACTCCGGTGGATATCAGGTCTTCTCACTGGGCGCCATCAACGAGATTCGCGACGAGGGCGTAGTCTTCCAAAGTCACATCGACGGATCCCGGCATCTCTTCACTCCGGAGCGGGTGATCGAGATCCAGCGTGCGCTCGGAGCCGACGTGATCATGGCTTTCGACGAGTGCCCTCCCGGAGGGAGCAGTGTCGCGGAGGTCCGCGAGGCGAACGAGAGGACACTGCGATGGCTCGAGCGCTGCAGCGCCCGGTTCGAGTCGCTACGGGATGAACGGCCAGGGCCGCTGCAGTCACTCTTCCCCGTCCTTCAGGGGAACGTGTACCCGGACTTGAGGGCGGACCATCTACGATCCGTGCAATCGCTCGGCGACTGGGACGGCTACGGAATCGGCGGCCTGTCGGTGGGTGAGGCGAAGGACAAGATGTGGATGACGTTGGAGGATCTTCATCCACGGCTTCCGAACGACCGTCCTCGCTATCTCATGGGGGTCGGCTATCCCGATGACCTGCTCGAGTCGATCGGCAGGGGATGCGACCTGTTCGACTGCGTCGCGCCTACGCGCAACGCCCGCCACGGAACCGCCTGGACCACCGCCGAAGGGCAGGTGAACCTCAAGTCGGCCCGATTCAAGGACGAGTCCGGCCCATTGGACCCAGAGTGCGACGCGTATTGCTGTCGGAGCTTCGACCGGGCCTATCTGCGCCATCTGACCGTGTCCGGCGAAGCCTTCGCACACCGCCTCCTTTCGATCCACAATCTGAGGTTCCTCATCCGGCTCACCGAGATCGCACGGGGGAAGATTCGGGAGGGCCAATTCGGCACTTGGAGCGCCTCGTGGCTGGAACGGTATCGGGCGGCGGCGGGGTAGAGCTACCAGCCGAGAGGCCCGAGTGGGGCCTCCCCGGGACAGAGTGACACCAGAAAGCGAAGAGACGTCCAGTGACCCAGATCTCCTTCATGCTGCTCATGGCCCCTACCGAAGGTGGGGGGGCGATGGCTCTCTTCGTTCAGCTCGGACTGATCTTCCTCATCTTCTATTGGCTGCTGATCCGCCCGCAGAGGAAGGAGAAGGAACGTCATCAGTCCATGATCGACTCCCTGAAGAAGGGGGACGAGATCGTGACGGTCGGAGGCCTCGTGGGAACGATCGTGCATATCGACGGGGAGCGGCTGACGATCAAGACCGGCGAGAACACCAGGGTGGTCGTCGAAAGAGCAAAGGTCGGACGAGCCGTGACGGATGAGCCGAGCAGTGCAGACGCCGGCCGCTGACCCCGGCGTGGGGAGGATCATCGATGCCGGTGCGTGAGATCGTGCTGTTGGGAGATCCCATTCTCCGCGATGAGGCTGCGCCGATCGAGAGCTTCGATGACGAGCTGCGGACGCTGGTGAGCGACATGTTCATCACCATGGCCGCTGCAGAGGGGGCGGGGCTGGCGGCTCCACAGGTCGGTATTCCACGACGAGTCTTCGTCGCGGAAGTCAGCCGGGAGGAAGGAGCGGAGCCCACTCGAGTCGCGCTCGTCAATCCGGTCATCGTCGAGGCCAGCACCGAGGAGGACCGCTCGAGTGAGGGCTGTCTCAGCATCCCCGGAGTCTCCGAGGTCGTCACGCGACCCGAGAGGGTCGTCGTGGAGGGCTTCGATCCGGATGGAGAGCCCGTTCGCATCGAGGCCGACGGTCTTCTGAGCCGGGTTCTGCAGCACGAGGTCGACCATCTCGACGGCGTGCTCTTCTTCGACCGGATTTCGCCCCTCAAGCGGCGAATGCTCCTGAAGAAATACCGGAAGCTGAGGGCGGAAGAGGCGGCCGTTTGAGGGTCCTGTTCTGGGGGACACCGATGTTCGCCCTCCCCTCCCTGCGGGCGCTCTTGGGTGAGGGGCACGACATCGTGGGCGTGGTCACTCAGCCTGACCGTCCCTCCGGGCGAGGGCGCAAGATGAGCGCGTCTCCCGTCAAAGAACTCGCGCTCGAGGAGCGCATCCCGGTCCTTACTCCTGAACGTCCTCGAGGTCAGGCGTTTCTCGATACGCTCCAAGCTCTTCTCCCGGAAATCTCAGTGGTCGTGGCCTATGGGCACATCCTCGTCCCGGACGTGCTGGAGCTTCCGGATGCTGGATCCGTCAACGTGCACGCCTCGTTGCTCCCGGAGCTGAGGGGCGCGGCCCCGGTCACCTGGGCGGTTGCGCGGGGATACGACCGGACCGGCGTGACTGTGATGAGGATGAGTGAGGGAATGGACGAGGGTCCCATCCTTCTGCAGCGGGAAGTTCCTATCGCCGAGGAAGATACCGCCTCCTCTCTACGCTCACGCCTCGCCGAGGTCGGCGCCGAGGCGCTCGTGGAGACGCTTGCGCTAATGGAGGTTGGGGCGATCGAGCCCCTGGAGCAGGATCATGAGCGCGCGACCTACGCACCGAAGGTCAATCGGGAGGTCGCCCGAATCGACTGGACGCGTTCCGCGGTAGAAGTAGCCAATCACATTCGTGGAATGGACTCGATACCGGGTGCCTGGACGACGCTGAACGACAGCGCCGTCAAGCTCTTCGGCCCGCGTGTCCGACCGGACCCGTCCGAGCTTCTTCCCGGCGTGGTGGTCTCGGCCGATCCCGAGATCGGCCTGGCGGTCAAGACGGGTGACGAATCGGTCGCTCTGACGGAGGCGCAGCCCGCAGGGAAGCGGCGCATGGAAGTGGAATCCTGGCTGCGGGGTGGGGGGCCGTCCCCGGGGGACCAGTTCCAGTGATCCCGCGGCTCCATCTCGTCACCGACGACCGGGTCCTCTCCGCGGCGGGCTTCACGTCGGCTGCGGGGGCAGCCCTGACTGCGGGGGCAGGCCGTGTCGCTTTCCATCTCCGTGGCCCTCGGAACTCAGGACGTCGCCTCTGGGAGGCCGCCAAGGCGCTCCGATCCGTCACTGCCGACCTGGGTGTGCCCCTGATCGTAAACGACAGGGTCGATCTCGCACTCGTGATTCCCTCCGCGGGCGCGCATCTGGGATCTCGGAGCCTTCCGCCGGCTGTCGCTCGCAGCTTGCTGGGCCGGTCGGCGCTCATCGGTCACTCTGTGCACTCCGTCGCGGAGGCCACCCAGATCTGCTCGGAACCGGACGCTTCACTGGACTACCTGATCGCGGGATCGCTCTATTCGACCGCCTCTCATCCGGATCGGGCTCCCATGGGCCCGGAGTTGCTACACGCGCTGCGATCGGCGCTACCCGACATTCCCTTGGTCGGAATCGGGGGGGTGACATCCGACCGAATCCCGGACGTTCTCGCCGCCGGAGGGCACGGAGTGGCGGTGATCGGCGCGGTCTGGCGTGCGGCAGACCCCGCAGAGGCCGTGCGGGAGCTGCTCGAGGCCATTGATCGATCGATCCCGCGGCCGGAAGCGGGGAAGGTCCACGCGTGATCCCGACCCCAAGATCCGAGGCGACGGACGCCGATGGCACGATCCGGTTGATGGTGAACGGCCAGCCACGTACCGTTACCACGGGTCTCACGGTCACGGGCTTGATCGAGTCGCTGGATCTGACTCCGGCACTGATCGTGGTCGAGAAGAACCTCGAGATCCTCAACCGTGAGAAGTACGATACCACCGTCCTGACAGAAGGCGACCGACTAGAGCTCGTGCACTTCGTCGGGGGAGGTTGAAGAGAGAATGGACCGGCTGAAGATGAGGGAGCGACAGGCCGACTCCTCCGCCGAGTCGAGTCGCGACGGCCCGCTCGTCATCGGGGATCGTCGTTTCACGTCGCGGCTCATCGTCGGCACGGGGAAATACCGGGACAACGAGTCGATGGTCCAGGCCATTCGGGCGAGCGGCGCCGAGATGGTCACGGTCGCGGTACGCCGAGTCGATCTGGACCAGTCGAACGAAGAATCCATTCTACATCATCTCGATCCAGGCGAGTTCTTCCTCCTACCCAACACGGCTGGGTGTTACAGCGCGCAGGATGCGATCCGCTACGCGCGTCTGGGAAGGGCAGCCGGTCTGAACGAATGGGTGAAGCTCGAGGTCATTGGGGACGAAAAGACGCTTCTGCCCGATGTCCAGGGGACCCTCGAGGCTGCTCGCATCCTCGTCGGGGAAGGCTTCAAGGTGATGGCTTACACCAACGACGATCTGATCACTGCACTCCGGCTCGAGGATGTGGGTTGTGTCTCGATCATGCCCCTCGCGAGCCCGATCGGTAGCGGGCTGGGCCTGATCAATCCCTACTACATCAGGGAGATCAAATCCCGCCTGTCGACCCCCGTGATCGTCGACGCTGGGGTCGGCACCGCCTCGGACGCCTGCGTGACCATGGAGCAAGGGGTGGATGGCGTCCTCATGAACACTGCGATCGCCGCCGCCGAAGATCCCGTCGCCATGGCCACGGCCATGAAGCTCGCGGTACGGGCGGGTCGACTCGCCTACCTCTCCGGACGAATGCCGTCGAAAGAGGTCGCCGTTCCGAGCTCACCCCGACACGGGATGCTGGACTGACCGCCCCAGAGGTGACTCGGGCGCGCCGGGACGCGCTCAAGCTGCTCGAGGAGGTCGATCGTGGACGTCGGCTGGATGTCGCGTGGGAGTCGATCGCCGTGTCCCTGCCGACCCGGGATCGGCGCTGGGTACACGAGACCGTCTACGGAACGATTCGCTTCCGGGGGCGCTTGGATCACCTACTGGACCTCCACCTCGATCGCGGACTCGAGTCCGTTCCCCCGGCACTGCTGCGGCTCCTTAGGTTGGGGGCCTATCAGGTCCTCTATATGGGGTCGGTTCCCGACTACGCCGCGGTGTCGCAGACCGCGTCTCAGGCGTCGAGCGCAGGAGGCTCGAAGGCTTCGGGTCTGGTCAACGCGGTTCTGCGGGCGCTGGCGGTGGCTGGTGGCTCCGAAGAGCGCTTTCCCGCATTCGATGCCGATCCTCTGAGTCACCTCTCGACCTGGGGGTCTCACCCAAAGTGGCTGATCGATCGGTGGCTGAAGCGCTTCGGAACCACCAGGACTCGCTCCATCGTCGATGCGGGCAATCGAATACCCGAGATCTTCGTTCGACCCGTCGGAATACAGCTGGAGCAGGCGATCGAGCGGCTGCGTTCCGTCGGATTGGACGTGAGCGTCGGCCCGCGCGGCACGGGCACGCTCCGCCTTCCGAAGAACACCGATCCGGCCGCAGTCCTGGAGACCGTCCCCGGAATCATCCAGGATCCAGCGGCTGCGACGACTGCGGACTTCGTCCGGGTCACGGCGGGCGAACGGGTGGCGGATCTCTGCGCCGCGCCCGGAGGTAAAGGAATTGCGCTCATCAGCAAAGGCGGGTGGGTCATCGGACTGGACAGGTCACTGCGACGACTCAGCCGAATGCAGGCTTCGCTCCGGCGACTGGGGATGCCCGAGCGACTCGCCGTAGCGCTGGCCGAGGCCCCGCCCGTCCGCGAGATCGACGTCGCGCTGATCGACGCCCCTTGCACCGGTACGGGGACCTTGTGCAGGCATCCGGACGCCAAGTGGCGACTGTCACCCGAGTCTGTCACGAAAATGACCGAAGTGCAGCGTAGGATCCTGGATGGAGCCGCCGACGCGGTTCGACCAGGCGGCCGTCTCATCTACTCGACGTGCACGCTCGAGCACGAGGAGAACGAGGGCGTAGTGGAGTCGTTTCTGAGGGCGAACTCGGCGTATCGTTTGGACGACGGAGAGTCCGTGCTGCGTATCTACCCCGGTGAGGACCGCACGGACGGTGCATTCGCCGCGCGACTCAAGAGGGTCGCATGAAGCTCGGGCGGCTGATGCGTCGAAGGCGCGAAGGCCCCAGGCTCGAGGGCCTCAGGTTCGAGTGGCTGGACCAGGCGAAGGGTCACTGGCGTCTGCTGCTCCTCGCGGGTGGTTTGCTGGTTCTGGGGACCGGAGGCGGCTATCTGTACGCCACACAGGTGGTCTTCCCCGCTCCCGAGTCCGAGTTCGACTTCCTGACGGTCCCGGAAGTGATCGGGATGACGATGGCCGACGCCGAAACATTCCTTCGCGAACAGGGGTTGCAGCTCGGGGGCATGGATTCGATCAGCCATCCCGACGTCCCGCGTGGGACGATTCTGGGTCAGACCCCGTTACCTGGTCAGCTGGCAGTGCCCGCGGGCGAGGTGGGTCTGACACTGAGCCTGGGGCCGGAGCGTCGACCCATTCCGGACGTGACCCGGCTGCGCGCGGATCAAGCCCTGACCCTGCTCGAGGCGAGCGGCTTCGAGGTCACCGTCGACTCCGTGGAATCGGAGGTCCGGGAGGGTCGAGTCATCTCGACTTTTCCAGAGGGCGGTGTCAGCCTTCCCCTACCCGCCTTGGTGTCCGTTTCGGTGAGCCTGGGGCCACCCATGGTCACGATGCCCCTGCTCGCCGGAATGCAGGAAGAGGCGGCCAGAACGATGCTCGACTCCCTCGGTCTGACGATCGGTGAGGTCGAGACCCGCTTCCGCTTCGGCTTCAACCAAGGGGAAGTGCTCGAGCACTTTCCGCCCGCAGACTCCTCGATCGCGGTCGGAAGCGAGGTGCGGTTGGTGATCGGGCGTAGAGGATTCTTCCAGCAATGAGCCTAAGGCAGATGCGACGCATGAGCCAGAACGCGGATGAGATCGAGCGATGACCAACAAGAGTCCCTCGAAGATGCCCTACTGGCTGGCTGCGGCCGCGGCGCTCGCCGTCGTCGCGGTGGCCTGGTTCGGTCGGGATTGGGTGCAGGCGCAGTCGGTGCGCCCCGGCACGCGCGCTCCGGTCTTCGAGGCGGTGAACCTTGAAGGGGAGCCCTCGTCTCTGGCCGACTACAGGGGCCAGGTCGTACTCGTCAACATTTGGGCGACCTGGTGTGCTCCCTGTAGGGTGGAGATGCCCTCGATGGAGCGTCTCTACCAAGAGCTTCGCGAGGAGGGCTTCGAGATCGTGGCCGTAAGCGTGGACGCTCCGGCGGGACAGTTCGACGCGGTGGGGAATCCCGGGGGGAACATCCGGGCCTTTGCGGACTCGCTCTCGTTGACGTTTCCGATCCTGCACGATCCGGAGGGACGAATCCAGCGAACCTATCAAACGACCGGCGTGCCCGAGTCCTTCGTAGTGGGACGCGACGGTGTCATCTACAGAAAGCTCATCGGTCCGACCGAGTGGGATCGACCCGAGTACGTCGACTTCTTCCGCCGACTCCTGGAAGGGGAGGCTGAATAGGTGGGCTCTCTCTCGGGTCGCCTGTCTCGAAACTGGACACTCAAGCTATCGGCCTTCGGGGTCGCGCTCCTTCTCTGGGTGGCCGTTCGGGCGGAGGCGCCGAGCCGGCAGGAGCTCCGTGAGATCCCGGTGCGAGTGGATGTCGGCGACCCGGAGTGGGCCGTAGTCGGGGAGCCCATACCCTCGACGGTCACCGTCCGACTGGGCGGACCCTCACGTGAACTCATGGGAATGGCGTTGGATCGCCCCATGGTCGTGGTTCCCATGGACGCGGTGACGAGCGCCGACACGGCCGTCTCCCTCAATCCTTCGTGGGTCAGGATTCAGGACCGACCGGGTGTTGTGGTAGAAGCGATCCAGCCCTCCGCGGTCCGGGTGAGCCTCGAGCCGGTCGAGCGAGCGACCCTGCCCGTGGCGATGCGGATCAATGGCCAGCTTCCAAGCGACTTCGCCCTGGCGGCACCGCCCGTGACCTTCCCCGGCGGAGTGCGCGTATCGGGTCCACGAAGCCGAGTCTCCGAGATCGACTCTATCGTCTTGGTCCCACTTGATCTTTCGACGGTGTCAAGGTCCGGACGCATCTCGGTCGCGGTGGACACAACGGGTCTGGCGGGTCTCATGGTTCAGCCCCTCGCGGTGGAGGTGGACGTCCCGCTGGAGGATCAGATCGAGCGGGTCATGAGTGGCATCCCGATCGTCTTTCCTCCGGACCTGTCGGCCCCGGAGGCGCTCGAGCTTCGCCCATCCACGGCCTCGGTCATTGTTCGCGGTGCGCGTTCTCTGGTGGACCGCGCGGACCCGACCCTCTTCGAGCTCGTCGTCAGGATCGAATCCGACGACGTGCCACCACCGGGCGCAGAGGCCGAGTTCCCTGTCGCGCTACAGGGTCTTCCGCCCCTCGTGGGAGGCGAGCCTCAGCAGTCCGTAGTCATGGTTCGACATCTGCGCCTGGAAAGCACGCAGTGACGGAGAAGCTCGTACTCGGAATCGAGAGCTCCTGCGACGAGACATCGGCCGCGGTCTTGCTCGGTGAGTCCCGGATCCTAGGGCATGTGATCCTGTCGCAGGATGTCCATCGGGTATACGGCGGGGTCGTCCCGGAGCTAGCGGCGCGTGCTCACCTGAACGTGATCGACGAGGTAGTGGACGCTGCGCTGAGGCAGGCCGAAGCGTCTCTCCACGACATCGACGCGTTGGGCGTGACGACCGGACCGGGGTTGATCGGTGCGTTGCTCGTCGGCGTCTGCTGGACGAAGGCCGCGGCATTCGCTCTTCGCCGACCGATCGTCCCCGTTCACCACATGGAGGCACATCTCTTCGCGCCCTGCCTCGAGGATCATGAAGCCGTGCCTCCGTTCGTGGCGCTGCTGGTTTCGGGTGGACACACGCTGCTGATTCACGCTGAAGCTTGGGGGCGGTATCGCGTGCTCGGCCAGACTCGCGACGACGCCGCCGGAGAGGCGTTCGACAAGGTGGCCAAGCTCCTGGGGCTGAGCTACCCGGGCGGGCCGCAGGTCGAAGCGCTCGCGCTCGAAGGCGATGCGTCTCGACATCCGCTGCCCCGGCCCATGGTGAGGGGGGATCAGCATGCGAGCGATCCGGACTACCTCGACTTCTCGTTCTCCGGATTGAAGACGGCCGCAGCCGAGCGGGTGAGAGCCGTCGAGAGCGCTGGATCCCTGGAGGGCGAAAGAGCCCACCTCTGCGCGGCGTTTCAGGAAGCAGCGATCGACACGCTCGTGACCAAGACGATGCGGGCGGTCGAGCTGACTGGATGTCGCAGGGTCCTCCTGGGAGGGGGAGTCTCCGCGAACGGGCAGCTGCGATCCGAGATGGCCCGACGACTGGGTCCGGACGGACGTCTGTTCCACGCATCACTCAGGCTGTCCGTCGACAACGCGGCCATGATCGCGCGCTGCGCGGCTTTTCACCTTGCGAGCGGCGGCGTGGGAGAGCTGACGATGGACGCCGAAGCGTCCCTCCCCTTCCCAGCGCTACCGTCTACGGCGGCATAGAAGCCAATCGATGCCGAAGATCGTCCAGGGCTCCGATCTCCATTTCGGAAGATTTCACGATCCCTCGGTCGCCGAGGCCTTTCTGCGTCAGACGAGGCTGATCGCCCCAGAGCTCATCGTTCTTTCGGGTGACTTCACGCAGCGCGCGAAGATCAGGGAGTACGAGCAAGCCGAGGACTACCTGGACCGTCTGCCCGAAGTCCACACGGTCGTCACGCCGGGCAACCACGACGTGCCTTTGTACCGAGTGTTCGAGCGACTGTTCGCCCCGTATCGGAACTACCGGCGATACGTATCGCAGGACCTGGACACGACGACTCGAATCCCAGGTCTCACAGTCGTAAGCCTGAACTCCGCCGCCCCTCGACGCGCAATCGTCAACGGCCGAATCACGAGCGAGCAGCTCGATTATGCCCGACGAGCCTTCGCCGAAGCCCCGGCCGAAGACTGTAGGGCGGTCGTGATGCACCATCACCTCGCGCCGGCCCCGGACTACGAGGGCGATCGACCACTTCCAAGGGCGAGAGAGATCCTCGGCGCCTTCAACGACATGGACGTGGAGCTGGCGCTCGGAGGCCACCTGCATCGCGCGTATATCGGTAACTCCCTGGACGTGGCTCCCAGCGCGGGGCGGGATCGGGGGATCGTGATCGTTCAGTGCGGAACCACGACCTCGGTGCGAGGCCGGGCTCGCGAAAGAGCCAAGAACTCGTTCAACGTGATCGACGTGGAAGCGCATCGCCTCGAGGTCACCCACTATCTGCACTTCCGCGACGGCGACCGATTCGCGCCTGTCAGCGTGCATAGCTTCCCCCGTCGGCCTGCTCGTTGGCTCGATACCGACCATTCGCGGGCCTCCATTCCGGAAAGAGAACCTTCCACGGTGCCGGAGGAGGTCGCGTGACCGGGGAGGACACGCAGCCCGAATCCACGATCTCCAGAGTCCAGAAGCGACTCCGGGTCGCGCTGCTGGCCGCCAGTCTCGGGCT
>JAHEKL010000160.1 GCA_024638345.1 Gammaproteobacteria bacterium
AAACGTCTCCAGCAGCTCCTCGAGATTGTGCCCATCCACGGGTCCGACATACCGAAATCCGAGCTCCTCGAAGATCATACCTGGAATGAGCAGATGCTTCGCGGTTTCCTCCATCTTTCCGGCGATCGACTCGACGAGCTCGCCGACATTACGAGGGGCCTTCTTGAGCAGCCCCTTGATCTCCGAGCGTACCCGGTTGTAGACGGGGTTGGTGATCATCGTCGTCAGGTACTTGTTCATCGCGCCGACGTTGGGTGCGATCGACATGTCGTTGTCATTCAGAACAACGATGAGGTCACGATCCGTATGTCCTGCGTTGTTAAGAGCTTCGTAGGCTAGGCCGCATCCCATCGCACCGTCTCCGATGATCGCCACTACCTTCTCGTCCCGACCCAGGAGATCTCTCCCGACCGCCATTCCCAGAGCTGCGGAGATCGACGTCGCCGCGTGTCCTGCGCCGAACGTATCGTATTCCGATTCCTGGCGACTCAGGAACGGCGCGAGCCCCCGGTGTTGACGGATCGTGGGAAGCCGGTCGTTTCGACCAGTCAGGATCTTGTGGATGTAGCCCTGATGGCCGGTGTCCCAGACGAGCCGATCTCGCGGGGTCTCGAACGTGTAGTGCAACGCCACGGTGAGCTCGGCGACTCCGAGGCTGGCGCCGAAGTGGCCACCGACCTCGGAGATGACGTCGATGTGACGCTCTCGAACCTCGGAGACCAGCGTCTTCAGCTCATCCGGCGTCAACTTCCGCAGGTCCGACGGACGACTCACCCGTTCAAGTACTGACACCTCTACGTTCTCCCTTCCGAAATACTCGATTGATTGGGGTCGAAACATAGCCAAACGCCACCGTGTTTCGACAGGCGGTGCGCCGCCGGTCGCTCACCGCTTTTTCGTCAGCTGACTCGGCCGATCATGTACCTGGCCAGCGCTTCCAAAGCCTCCGATCGGATTCCCTCGGAGTCCAGTGCCCCTAGAGCCTGCCGAATGAGATCGTCGGCTTCCTCACGAGCCGCGTCGACTCCGAGCAGTCGCACGTAAGTGGACTTCCCGAGCTCCGTGTCCGACGGATGCTTGCCCAGGATCGTCGCATCCCCGGTGGCGTCCAGGATGTCATCCGCGATCTGGAAGGCGAGACCAATAGCGTCCCCGTACCGGACGAGCGCCTCCTCGACCTGCGGGCTC
Source organism: Gammaproteobacteria bacterium (assembly GCA_024638345.1). Taxonomy (GTDB): domain Bacteria; phylum Gemmatimonadota; class Gemmatimonadetes; order Longimicrobiales; family Gaopeijiaceae; genus JAAXGI01. The sequence goes on from JAHEKL010000160.1 coordinate 1,189, forward strand.
GCCGCTGCCGCTACTGCGCCGATCTGCGCCGCGGCCGTCAACAGCGCCCCGGTCTTCCGAATGTGCAGATCGTCCAACTCCCGCCGGGTCAACACCCTCTCCTCCGCAAGGAGATCCAGGGCCTGCCCCCCCACCATCCCCTCAGCGCCCGCAGCTCGGCTGAGTATCCGGATGATCGAACGGCACCGCTCCGGCGATAGGCCGAGTCGATGGGCAGACTTCCACGCATGCCGGGCGGACACGGGAATGAGCACCAGACCGGCACGCATCGTGGTCGGCTCGCCGAAAACCGTATGAGGGGTGGGAACGCCGCGTCGCAGCGCGGCATCGTCCATGCAGGGCAGGTCGTCGTGCATGAGGGAATAGGCGTGAATCAACTCGAGGGAAGCCGCCAGGTCGTAGGCCGCCTCGACTTGATCCGGAGAACCACTCGACCGAGACATGCACGCCGAGCGGGCAGTAACACACAGGATGGGTCGGATCCGTTTTCCGCCGGCCAGGACTCCGTGGTACACGGGTTCTCGCAGCGCGTCGGGGAGTTCGGGAAGGATCTGCTCCAGAACGCGTCCAAGGGCGGCCTCCACGCTCTCCCTCTCGGCCGCCAGGAAAGTCTCCAGCCGAAACGGTCCCGTCCGAATCGTCACCCGGCTCGATCGTCCATCGGTCTGAGCCCCAGGTCGTCGCCCTGACCGAAGAGCTCTTCGATTCGGAGCTCGGCCTGAGAGATCAGCTTCTCCGACTCGCGGATGTGGCGAATCCCCTCCTCGAAGAGGGCCAGACCCTTCTCCAGGTCCACCTCGCCGCCCTCGAGGGCAGCCACGATCTGGTCCAGCCTTCGAAGTCGCGCCTCGAGCGTCGGCTCCACGCTCTCGGCACCGTCCGACCCGCTTCCCAGCTCCTCACCCAAGTCGCTCAATCCTGGTTCTCCTCCCTCACCTCGAGCGTCTCACAGCTTACCCGTCCGTCTACGATCCTAAGGTCGAAGCGCTGTCCAACTTGGAATTGCGAGGCGGTCCGCAACACTCTTGCCCCCGAGGCCAGCGGAATCGCGTATCCACGACCGAGGATCGACAGTGGAGAGAGCGCTTCGACCTTGGCGGCCAGCGAGCCCAGCCTCTCCCTACGATCGTGGAGAATCGAGCGCATCACGGACGCCATACGGTTCCCCCGACGCTCGAGCGCCACTCTGCGCGGCCCGACCAAGGACCGCACGGCCCGCGTCGCCCGTCTCGCACTTTCCTCCAGACGCTGCCGACGACGTTGGGTCTGGGTACGGAGGCCACGGGCCAGCCGCGGCCTGATCTCTTGGAGCGCACCCAGAAGGGCGTCTCGATCGTGTACGGCGGTTTCCGCCGCTACGGACGGCGTCGGCGCTCGGACGTCGGCGACGAGATCTGCGATCGTCACGTCGACCTCGTGGCCGACTCCGGAGATCACGGGCACGGGGCACTCCGTGATCGCCCTGGCGACCGGCTCTTCGTTGAACGCCCAGAGATCCTCGAGCGAGCCCCCGCCTCGTGCTACGATCAGAACCTCGACCTCCCCCGAGCCCCCCAAGACTCGAATCGCGTCGGCGAGCTCCCTCGACGCGCCCTCCCCCTGGACCCTGGCCCCCCGGATCACCACCCGAGTCCAGGGCGCCCTCCGACGTATCACCGTCAGTACGTCGTGCAGGGCAGCGCCCTCCGGCGAGGTGACCACGCCCACCGCTCGAGGGAATCTTGGAAGGGTACGTTTGCGGGACGGATCCAGGAGCCCCTCCGTCTCCAGGCGGCGCTTGATCCGATCGAAGGCGAGTCGCCAGAGCCCTTCCTCACCTTCCCCCTCCAACTTCTTGACCGATAGCTGATACTCACCCCGGGCCTCGTAGATGGTGAGAGACCCGAAGCATCGAACGTTCATTCCGTCCTCAGGCTCGGTGGGGAGCCGGACGGCATCGCTCCGCCACATCACGCAGCGAAGCTGTGCTCGATCATCCTTCAGCGTGAAGTAGCGGTGCCCGGAGCGTGCTCGTGCCCAATTCGCCAGCTCACCCCCGACCCAGAAGGCGGAAAAGCGGCTTTCAAGAAGGGCCCGCGCGGACCGGTTCACGTGTGAGACGCTCCACACGGGAGGCTCCGGATCCGGTCCTTTCGGGGCCGAGGAGAAGAGATCCGGCGCTCCCTCCGGCGGAGGCTTCACGCCTCGAGGCCTTCGATGGATACGTAGGCGGCGAGGGTATTGGAGAGAAGCATGGCACGGGTCATCGGTCCCACGCCTCCTGGGACGGGCGTGATCGCCGAAGCCAGCTGGCTCACCGACTCGAAGTCCACGTCGCCCGTGAGGCGGTATCCGCGCTCCTTCGAAGGATCGTCGACGCGATTGACTCCCACGTCGATCACGACCACGCCGGAACGTACCATGTCCGCCGTGATCATCTCCGGCCGCCCGACCGCGACAATGAGGATGTCCGCAAGTCGTGTGATCTCCGAGAGGTCCTTTGTTTTCGAGTGGGCCACCGTAACCGTCGCGTTGCCCCCCCTACCACGGCCCAGAAGTAGGGCGGCCATGGGCTTCCCGACGATGTTCGAACGGCCCACGATGACGACATGACGACCCGCCGGATCATTGCCCGAGCGCACGAGCAACTCGATGATGCCTCGAGGCGTGCATGGAGCGAGGACGTCCGGATCTCCCGCGCTCAAGCGACCCACGTTGACTGGGCTGAATCCGTCCACGTCCTTCATGGGATCGATCGCGGCAAGGATTCGCGCCTCGCTGATCTGCCCGGGCAACGGCAGCTGGACGAGAATCCCGTGGATGTCCGGGTCGGCGTTCAGACCCTCTACCCAACCGAGGAGCTCGTCTTCGGAGGTGGAGGCGGGCAGGTCGATCTGCCTGGACCGGAACCCCACCTCCTCTGCGTCCCGGTTCTTCATCCGCACGTACGATTGGCTGGCCGGATCCTCCCCGACCAGGACCGTCGCGAGTCCGGGGACACCCCCGGCCCCCTCGGCGATTTCACGCGCCTTCTGGGCGACCTCCTCACGGATCTGGCGAGCGATGTCAGTCCCGGAAATGATCTCCGCACTCATTCGCTCTACCTCGTCGCCTCGTCGGCCGCACCCGAGCCGCGCTCCGATACCGTCAACGGGCGAAGTCGATCGCCCGGGTCTCCCGGATCACGACCACTTTGATCTGACCGGGATACTGCAGCTCGTCCTCGAACCGTCTGGCCACGCTCTCCGATATCTGCGCCATCTCCTCGTCGGAGACCTTCTCCGGTTGAACCATGACCCGTACCTCGCGACCTGCCTGGACCGCGAAGCATCGCTCGACCCCGGAGAAGTCCATCGCAATCTTCTCCAGCCGTTCGAGCCGCTTCACATAGGTCTCGAACATCTCCCGCCGGGCACCGGGGCGGGCTCCGGAGATGGCGTCCGCCGCCGTGACCAGGAAGGCCTCCGCGTAGCGGTGCGGCTCTTCGTCATGATGGGCCTTGATGGCGTTCAGCACGAGGTCGGGCTCGCTGTGCTTCTTGCAGAGATCATAGCCCAACTCGACGTGCGTCCCTTCGTGATCATGCGTCATCCCCTTCCCCACGTCGTGCAGCAACCCCGCGCGCTTGGTCAATTGAACGTCCAACCCCATCTCCGCAGCCATGGAGCCGGCGAGACGCGCCACTTCCTTGGCGTGCAGTAGCTGGTTCTGACCATAGGAGGTGCGATACCTGAGGCGGCCCAGCACTCGCACGATCTCCGGGTGCACCTTGTGGATGCCCAGATCGTAGAGAGCCTGTTCGGCAGCCTCCAACATCCCTTCCTCCACTTCCTCCTGGCTCTTGGCCACGATCTCCTCGATCCGACCCGGATGGATCCTTCCGTCCTCGATCAGCTTCTCCATTGCGATACGCGCGATCTCGCGCCGGATCGGATCGAATCCCGACAGCACTACGGCCTCCGGTGTGTCGTCGATGATCACGTCGATGCCGGTGGCCTGCTCGAACGCACGAATGTTCCGACCTTCTCGCCCGATGATCCGGCCCTTCATGTCGTCCGAGGGAAGCTGGACCACGGAGACCGTCGCCTGCGCGCTCTCATCTGCGGCCATGCGCTGGATCGCGAGGCTGATGATCTTCTTGGCCTCTCGATTGGCCGTCCTCTGGGCCTCGTCGCGAGCCCGTCGAATCTGCTCCGCGGCCTCCGCTTCCGCCTCTCCCCTCAGCTCGGCCACGAGCCGGTCCTTTGCCTCCACCGCGGACAAGCCGGAAATGGCCTCGAGCTTCCGTTTCGTCGCCTCGACGGCGTCCTGGATCTCGCGTCGGCCCGCCTCCAACGAGTCCTCTCTTGCACGGAGCTCCTCGGTGCGCGCTTGCAGACCCGAGTCCCGCTCCTTCAGCTCGTCGAACTTCCGGTCCAGCGAGTCCGACCTCGCGTTCAGTCGGCGATCCGCCCGCTCGAACTCCTCCCTTCGCCGGGCCTCTTCCTTCTCCCACTCCTCCTTGAGCCTGACGGCGTCTTCGCGGCCGGCCAACTCGCCCTCCTTGCGGAGGGTCTCGGCCTCATCGCGGGCCCTTTCGAGGATGCGGGAGGCTTCGTCGCGGGCGGCCGCCCGCTCTTGGTTCTGGCGGGCGAGCTCGCGGCTTTTCCCGAGGAGGTATCCGAGGACGAGGCCTGCGAGCAGGGTCAATACCGCCGCCAGGACGATTCCCTGAGCGGAATCCATGTATTCACTCCGAAAGCGGACACGAAGCGTCCGCAGGAAGGCATATTGGGAGACATGCAGGACCGATAAAGGCCCGTGCCTCCTACATCAATGCGATATCGGTAGAATAGGAATCGCGACCGAAGGGCCGCAAGACCGGTCGATCAGGAGGCGGCGGCGGTCCGCTCCAGCTCCTCCTCGAGACGCTCGACGAGTGCGATCGACCTGGTGGCTACTTCTTCTCGAAGCCGCTCCAGCTCCTCATGTGCCTGGAAATAACGATCCGTGATCGAGAGGGCTGCGAGGATCACAGCCCGGTTCTTGTCCACCAGACGACTGAGAGAGCGAATCTCCGTGACCCGATCGTCCAGGAATTCGGCGCATCGTTTCGTGTACTCGGCCTCTGCGGTCGATCGAAGCACATGCTCTTCGCCTGCGATACGGACCGTCACGGACTGCTTGGACTCGCCCTCGGCCATGGTCTCGCTCCTCCCCGGAGGTTACTCCTGGTTCTCGAGGAACCGGATTCGTGACAGAAGTCGCTCGACCCCTTCCCTACCCTCTTCGATCCGCTTTCTCAGCTGCTCATTCTGATCCTGCAGCTTGTCGACGGCCTCCGCCAGCTCCGGGGCGTTGGCCCCCGTCTCTTCGACGCGATCCAGCTGCCTCTCCAACTCGGACAGCCGGCCCTCGGCCTC
>JAHEKL010000161.1:0-3353 GCA_024638345.1 Gammaproteobacteria bacterium
TTCTATCACTCCCGGCCCGGTATCACCCCGCATTGGGGTCCAACCATGAGCCGATTGCGGCGAATTTGTCCCAACGCTGCTGTCTACGGTCCTGCGCGTCCATCGAGCGAACCTCACCCACATGCCGGATCAGGATCGTTCGGAGAGCGTCGGCGGTCGCGTCCCAGTCGGCATGAGCTCCCCCCGCTGGCTCCGGAACGATTTCGTCGGCGATCCCCAGCCTCAACAGGTCCGAGGCGGTGAGCTTGAGCGCCTCCGCGGCCTGACTCCGGTGATCCGCGGATCGCCAGAGTATTGCGGCGCATCCCTCTGGGGAGATGACCGAGTAGATCGAATGCTCGAGCACCAGAATCCGGTCGGTAACGCCCAGCGCGAGTGCCCCTCCGGAGCCACCCTCACCGATGACCACGGAAATCAGGGGAACCCTCAAGCGCGCCATCTCTCTCAGATTGACGGCGATCGCCTCCGCCTGCCCCCGTTGCTCGGCCCCGATTCCAGGATAGGCCCCGGGCGTATCGATGAGCGTCACCACCGGTCGTCCGAATTTCTCCGCCAGTCGCATGAGACGAAGGGCCTTTCGATACCCTTCGGGGTGAGGCATGCCGAAGTTTCGGTGGAGGTTCTCCTTCATGTCACGGCCTTTCTGGTGGCCGATCAACATGAGCGGATTGCCGTCCAGGCGGGCCCAGCCCCCGACGATCGCCGCGTCGTCTCGGTAGACACGGTCCCCGTGGAGCTCGATCCAGTCCGTGAACACCCGCTCCACATAGTCCAAGGTGTAAGGTCGTCGGGGATGCCTCGCGACTTGCACCTGCTCGAGGGCCGAGAGGTTGCGGAACGTATCTTCCTGGAGACGTGCCAGCTTCGCCCTGAGCTCGTGGAGCTCGCCGGAAACGTCGATCCCCCTCTTCTCCGCAAGATCGAGCAGGCGATCGATCTGATCCTGGATCTCCATCATGTCCCGCTCGAACGCCAGATGGGGCGTGCTAGCCAACAGGCCCTCCTGATGCGGGGAACTCCCCGAAGTCCGTCCGATGGAGACGCCGACCGCCGTGAAGCGTCATTGTAACGGGAAGACCACGATCGGGGACAGCCGCGCAGAGTCCGACCAGGAAGCGGACGGATGACGGATATGTCTAATGCTCGATCATTCCAGACGGGACGCGCCCCCGAACCAACTCGAGGGCCTCAGCGGGCTCACCCATCGCGTATCGAGCCCAGAAGCTGGCTCCTGTCCTGGCGTGGTCCAGGGCGAGATGCATGCCGTCCCTCGGGTTGAACACTCGGAGGAGCTCGAGCTTGTCCTGCAGCGTCGATCCGATTGGAACGAAGACGCCGGGTCGAAACTCCGGCGAGCCATCCCCCGGGTCATAGGCAAAGATCGTCCCGACCTTGTTGCGTTCGGCCAAGGCCGTTTCGTGCACGGTGCGGAAAGAGGAGTCCGCGTGGTGGGTCGTGGGCACGTACAGCAGATCCGGTCGGACCTCGTTGATCGCCCCCTTGACCAAACGCCTCAAGTCGCTCTCCAAAGGGTCGTCCCCGCTGCCTGCGTTCCCTACGAAAAAGCGGATCCCCATCTTCCGCCCTGCGCGTTTCGCCTCTTCGCTACGTCGCTCCCCGTCGTCGCCGATCGAGCCGCGGGTCAGGGTCAGCAGGATGACACGATCCCGTCTCTCCCGGTGCTTGAGTAGTAGCGCTCCGCAGCCGGCTTCGGCGTCTCCAGGGCGGACGCTCACCGCCATGACTCGCAGCGGGGCACGACCTTCAGCCTCGCCCGGGCTCTCGCTGTCGCCGCCCGACAGCTCCTCTTCGAGAATGCGGGGCGCGATGAGCGCGTCGACCTTCGCTCGGAGCTCGTCGGGCTGAAGCGGCTTGATGAGGACGTGCGCCGCACCCTTGTGGAGAGCCTGGTCCGCGTACTCGGGACCGGTGTAGCCGGTCACCGCCAAGACCGGCGTTTCCGGGTGCTTACCGCGGCTCGCCTCGAGCACCGCGATTCCATCGATTCCGGGGAGATTCAAGTCGGTGATCACCAGGTCCCACCGGTGATCGGTCGCCAGCTGAATACCCCGCACGCCGTCCTGCGCATGCGTCACGGCGTAGCGAGCCCCATCCTCGAGGAGGAATCGAACGAGGTGGGCTTGATCGAGGTCGTCCTCGACCAGTAGGATGCGCCGTGCGGGCGTCGTAGCAGGTGCCTGCGGCATTCACTTCGCGACTGAGGGGCTCGCCATCGACGTCGAACCGATTCAATCTATTCTAGTATGAGGTGACGCCGACTCCAAGGCGTGGGCGACCCGCCGAACAGGGGCACGTGGGGCGGTAAGAACCAGATTGCGACAGGGACGCCCGCTCGACCTCCACGGCCGGCCCATCTTTGGGGTTCGCACCGCTCAGCACTGTCTTCTAGGCCTGTCTAGGACCTGTCAAAGGGGGAACGGATGGACATACGGGTGTTGTCAGGAATCGCGGGCCGTGTGCTCCGCGGTGTCGTCCTTCTTCTTCTGCCTCTGAGCGCACCCGTCACAGCGCAGGAGCCGAGGACCCAGCCCGAGTCGTCGGGGTTCACCGAGCTCACTTCGTACGATGCCATGATGGCCTATCTCGGCGCCGTCCAGGCGTCGAGCACGGAGATGCGCATGGGGATCTATGGAGAGACGCACCAGGGAAGAGCGCTCCCCTTCGTCGTCTTTTCGAGACCGTCGATCACGCAGCCATGGGAAGCCTGGTCCTTGGGCAAGCCGATTCTACTCCTCAGCGCCAACGTGCATGGAAACGAGCCCACCTTTCGGGAGTCCGTGCTGATCCTCGTCCGTGAGTTCGCGACGCCGGGAACCGAGATGAACGAGGCGCTCGATGCGTTGACCGTGCTCGTCGTACCTCAGCTCAATCCTGACGGTTTTTCCGCAGAGCCCAGCCCTACCCGAGGGAACCTGTGGGGACTGGACCTCAACCGGGACTACATGAAGCTCGAGCAGCCGGAGATCCGGTCTTACGTGGAGAACATCGTTTTGCGGTGGGCTCCGCACCTACTGGTAGACAGACACAACTACTCGGGGTCCTACCCGTACAACCTGCTGTACCAGTGTCCCTCTCATACCACACCCGACCCCAGGATCACGGAGATCTGTGACGAGCGCATCTTTCCACTCGTGGACCAGCGTTTGGGGGAAGAGGGATACCGGGCCTGGTACTACCAGCGCGGGGACGAGACCCGATGGACCGCGGGCGGATCGGATCCACGAATCGGTAGGAACTACGGGGGCTTCTCGAACTTGTTCGGGATCCTCTTCGAGTCCCCGATCGGCCAGTCGATGTCCGATGGCATCCAGGCCGGCATCGTGGCGTACCGG
>JAHEKL010000161.1:3363-6557 GCA_024638345.1 Gammaproteobacteria bacterium
CGTCGTCCAGTGGGCTCGCGACAACCCGGAGCTGCTTCTCGAGACCGTTCGAGCGGCCCGGATCGACGCCGTGCGGATGGGAGAGGAGCCCACGGGGGACGTCTCGGTGGAGGTCGAGTACCTTCCCGAGGAAGAGCGGGTGACGTACCTGATCTCCGACGGGCCGGACACGGAGGTCGTGGAGATACAGAGCGATTCCCTCATGAAGCGTCCGGTGTCCACGCTCACGCGACCACGGCCTTGGGCATACGTCCTTCCGCCCGACGCCGAGGACGCGGTCGAGCTGCTCCACCGACACCGGGTTCAGGTGGAGGAGCTGCGTGAGTCGGTGACCCTGTCGGCGAACGTATACACCATTGCCGACATCACGTATGAATCCGCCTACAATCACGACGCCGCGACGAAAGTGGACATAGCAGAGACGATCACTCGAGAAGTCTCGCTGCTCGAGGGCAGCTATGTGGTTCGAACCGGGCAGATGCAGGGGCGAGTTGCCGCTCACCTACTGGAGGCGGAGACCCGCGATGGCGTGGTCTACTGGAACCGGATGGACGCGTGGCTGCCGAAGGGCCAGGTGGAGGAGTACAAGGCCGGACAGGCGGAAGCGCCCGAGTTCCCGATCTACAAGCTGATGGAGCCTACGCCTCTGCCGACGAGGTTGATCCCCTGAGCCCGAGCGCCCGGGAGGCAAGGGGAGCGATTGACCGGGTACAGGCTCACGCTTCGGATTTCGCCGGATGCTTGATGACCACGCCCTCCACCATGAAGACGACGTCCTCCGCGATGTTCGTCGCGAGATCGGCGATTCGCTCGAGGTTCCGTGAGACGAGTAAGAGAGACATGGCCGGCCCGATCCAACGAGGGTCTTCCATCATGTGCGTGAGCAGAATGCGGAAGACCGAGTTGTACAGCCGGTCCACCTGGTGATCGGATTGCACGACGCGTCGGGCTTGAGCGGGATCCGCGGAGACGAAGGCATCGAGGGACTCCGACAGCATCTGGCGAGCCAGCCGGGCCATCTCGGCGATTTCCGGCGTGCGAGCGAAGGGTAGGAGCTCACCCATCCGCTGCACGGCGCGGGCGATGCTGACCGCGTGGTCTCCCACCCGCTCGAGGTCGTTGGAGATCTTCATCGTCATGGTGATCGCGCGGAGGTCCCTGGCCATCGGCTGCTGGAGGGCCAGGAGCTCGTGAGCGGCCTTGTCCAGCTTGAGCTCCAGCTCGTCCACCTCTTCGTCACGATCGACAACCTCCTGGGCCTGCTCGACGTCTGCCGAGATCATGGAATCGAATGCACGGGCGACCTGATCCTCGGCGAGGCCGGACATCTTGAGCAGAGCCGACCGCAGCTCGGCCAGCTCCTCGTGGAAGTGGCGGCCCTGGGTTCCCGCCGTCATCCGAACCGCCCGGTGATGTAGGCCTCGGTCTGTTCGTTCTTGGGGTTCGTGAAGATGTCTTCCGTATTGCCGACCTCGATCAGCTCCCCGAGATAGAAGAAGGCGGTGCGGTCCGACACCCGCGCCGCCTGCTGCATGTTGTGGGTGACGATCACGATCGTGTATTCACTCTTGAGCTCGTAAACCAGCTCTTCGATCTTCTGCGTCGCGATCGGGTCGAGAGCGCTGGCCGGCTCGTCCATCAGCAGGACTTCCGGGTTTACCGCCAGAGCCCGAGCGATACAGAGCCGTTGCTGTTGTCCGCCCGAAAGCCCCAGAGCGCTCTTTCCCAGTCGGTCCTTCACCTCCTCCCAGAGAGCCGCTCGCTTCAAGGAGTGCTCGACGAGGTCCTCCAATGCGCGCTTTCCGTCTACGAGTCGATTCACCCGGGGCCCGTAGGCCACGTTGTCGAAGATGGATTTCGGGAATGGATTCGACTTCTGAAAGACCATTCCGACCTTGCGACGGAGAAGCACGACGTCCTGGTCCGCTCGGAAGACGGACTCGCCATCCAGAATGATGTCGCCCTCGTACCGTATGTTCGGAATGAGGTCGTTCATTCGATTGATCGATCGGAGGAACGTCGACTTGCCGCATCCCGAAGGCCCGATCAGGGCGGTCACCTGTCTCGCTGGAACGGTCAGATCGATGTTCGTCAGAGCCCGGTTGCTTCCATACCAAAAAGAGAAGTTCTTCGCCTCGAGGGAGATTGTCTCATCCGGCCGCTCCAAGGGCGCCTCCGCGCGCGAACTCCGCTGCCGGGCCAGCCTCGGTCCTGCCGGGCTGCGTGTCGTGGGCTCCAACACGGCTGAATCTTCCACCTGAATCAACCCCCCCGGTACGGCGTCTTGATGATTACTCTCGCGATCAGACTGACGACGAGCACCAGACAAATCAACACCAACGATGCCGCCCAGGCCTGACGATGCCAATCCTCATAGGGCGAAATCGCGTATTGATAGATGAGCAGAGGCAGAGACGACACCGGTTCGTTCAGTCTCCACTCCCAGAAGGGGTTGCCGAACGCGGTGAAGAGGAGCGGTGCGGTCTCACCTGCAATTCGAGCCAGGGCGACCAGGATCCCCGTGAGGATGCCACTTCTGGCGGCCGGCAGAATGATACCCAGTGTGGTCCGCCATCGTGTGAATCCGAGGGCCCTGCCTCCCTCTCGTAGCTCTTTGGGGACCAGCCGGACCATCTCCTCCGTCGTACGGGCGACCATGGGGATCAGCATTACCGCCAACGCGACCGACCCTGCCAAGAGGGAGAACCTGCCCATTGAAACGACCACCCAGGCCCATACGAAGATTCCGACCACGATGGACGGGATTCCGTTCATCACGTCTGCCACGAATCGGACCAGCCGAGCAAGGAGAGTGCTTCTTTCCTCCGCCAGGAACACACCCGCGGCGACGGCGATCGGGATGCCCATGAGCGCTGCGTATAAGACGAGGAGCGAAGTGCCGAGGAACGCGTTGGCCATTCCTCCGCCCGTCTCGCCGACCGGGGCTGGAAGCCTCAAGAAGAAGTCGAGGTTGAGTGCACCGGCTCCAGAGGAGATCAGATAATAGAAGATCAGGAGCAACGGGACGACTACGACGAATGCGGCAACGCCCGTCAACCCGAGCATGACGGTGCTGATCGCGCTGCGACGACTCCGGAGCGTCTCCACGCGCGTCGTCATCGGCGATGATCTCTTGCGGTCACGCGCCAGAGGAGCAGTTGAGCCATGATGTTGACGAGGATCGTGATCCCGAA
>JAHEKL010000162.1 GCA_024638345.1 Gammaproteobacteria bacterium
CGGATCAGCTCTTCCCCATCCGTCGGCGGCTCGTCGTCCCCGGAGACCCCCAGAGCGAGAAGCGCCTGGGGCGTGAGCTCGACCTCTTTCGCTCCGCGTGGGATGATCATGCCGCCCTCGCTGAGCAGCGACTCGTCGTAGTCCTCCCAGCTCGAGCGGCCCAAGTCGAAGAGCCGTTTCCGTTCGGCGAACGTTGTCGCCGGGTCCGGGTCCGGATCGATGAAGATGTGGCGGTGGTCGAACGCGGCTACGAGGCGGATCTGCTCGGAAAGGAGCATTCCATTTCCAAACACGTCGCCGCTCATGTCGCCGATACCGGCAACGGTGAACGGCTCCGTCTGGATGTCCTTGCCCTTGTCGCGGAAGTGCCGCTTCACACACTCCCAGCCACCCCGCGCGGTGATGCCGACGACCTTGTGGTCGTACCCGTTCGATCCACCCGAGGCGAACGCGTCGTCGAGCCAGAATCCGTATTCGGCTGAAACCGCGTTCGCGACATCCGAGAACGTCGCGGTGCCCTTGTCCGCCGCGACGACCAGATAAGGATCGGGTGGATCGTACGCGATGACCTTTTCGGGGGGGATCGTCTTGCCGGCGTCGAGATTGTCCGTCAGGTCCAGAAGCCCCCTCATCAGGGTCTGGTATTGACGCCTCCCTTCCTCGAACCGCTCCTCCGGATCCAAGTGGATCAGCCGCGTGACGAACCCGCCCTTCGAGCCGCCGGGCACGATCACCGCGTTCTTCACCATCTGCGTCTTCACGAGGCCGAGAATCTCGGTCCGGAAATCGTCGGGTCGGTCACTCCAGCGGATGCCGCCGCGCGCGACCGTCGAGCCTCGCAGATGGATGCCCTCCATCCTGGCGGAATGGACCCACACCTCGAAGAGGAGCTCGGTCGGTGGAGATCGCTCCAGTCTTCCGACCAGGAACTTGTACGAGATGTAGGGCACGCCACCCGACCGGAAGGTCGGCTTCGTCCCGCCACGGCGATAATAGTTGGTTCTCACCGAGCTCGTGATCAGCTCCTCGATACGACGGAGCGCCCGGTCGTCTGCCAGCAGCGTGACGCTTCGCAGAGACGCGTTGAAGGCGGCGCGGATGTCGGCGATCGTGCCCAAGCGCTGCTCGCGCGTGGACCCTAGAGCCGGATCGAACTTGGTGCTGAACAGGTCGAAGAGCTCGCTGGCCAGGCCCGGGTACTCGACCAGCGCCGAGGGTAGAGCCGACCGGCTCGGCACCGCACCGACCTGGAACGCGTAGCCGGCGTAGCCACGTAGGACATCGACCTCTCGCCAGTGCAATCCGGCACCGACGACCAGCGCGTTCAACGAGTCACTGACCACGTCTCCGGCCCGCGCGGCAAGCAACGTTTCGGAAAGCAGTTCACCTCGATGCTCCACGTCCAGCGGATTGCCGGCCCCGTCCTGGACCGCGAAGACGTAGATCGTCGCCTCGGGAGACCCCTTGGCCCCGACCTCGTAGGGCTTCATGGCGAGGACCCGAAGCCCGGTGTTCTCGAGAATCGGCATGAAGTCGGAGAGGACCAGACGCGCACCGCGCAGGAACAGCTTCAACTCGGTCGCTCCGGTCACCCCCGCCACCGCAACGTCCGGAGCGCGATTGGTCAGGCGGATCGAGACGTCTCGGTCCTCCGCGTACATCGCCTCCAGCTCACCGATATCTGCCACGGCGATGCTCGGGTCTGCGGCAGCCTGATACTCACGGCTCATCGCTTCACCGTAACGGGCGGCGAGACGTCGGGCCTCGTCGTCCGGCAACTCGATTTCCAGTCCCTCGCGAACCCGATCCGCCCAGGTCCGGATCAGCTCGGCAATCGTCTGTTCGAGCTCGCCCACCGTGACCGCACGTACGCGGGCGATATCGGCACCGAGGTAGAAGTGCAGCCGGGCCTGATCTCCCTCGCCCAGAGCCAGGTGGTAGTTGAGGACTTCACCTTCGTACGCGGCCACCAACGCTGCTTCGATCGACTTGCGCACCGTGCCCGAGAAGCGATCGCGGGGAATGACCACCATGACGGACAGACCGCGCTGCAGGGGGTCTTCGCGAAGGCTCACGCGCACGTCGGTGCCACTGTACGCCGTCAGCACCGTGTCGATATCCTCGGATACCTCCTCCGCCGAGGAGAGGAACAGCTCCTCCTTTGGCAGAGAGTTGAAGATCGTGATGATCTCCTTGTAGTCGTGCGAGCCCTCTCGAGCACTCGCAGCCTCCAGAACCAACGCCAGCTTCCTTCTCAGAATCGGGATGTCCTCGGCTGCTTCCCCGTATCCCTTCGAGGTGAAGAGACCGATGAAGCGGTGCTCACCAACCACGGCGCCACTGGAGTCGAGCTTCTTGACCCCCACGTAATCCATGCGCGCCCGACGATGCACGGTCGACTCGGCATTCGTCTTGTTGATGATGAGGACCGGTCCTTGGACGGCCAGCTCCCGGATGCCGGGCTTCAGAGACGAAACCGGCACGGGCTCGGCGAAGCGTGATTCACCCTCGTTCCTGAGCAGCCCGAGCCCCGAGCCCGGCTCGACCACGATGCTCGGCCCGCCGCGCGCTCCCTCGATCAGGTCGTATCCGCGGTAGCCGAGGAAGACGAATCCCCCATCCCGCAGCCAGTCGAGGAAATCGCGGATCTCTTCGAATTCTCCCCTCCGCTCGGGGTGATCCTGGGCATGCCGCATCACGCTGTCCATGACGACACCGACGACTTGGAGCATGGGTCCGAAATCGTCGGTCGCCTTGACCACGTCCTGGAGCCTGGACGTCAGATCCTGGGCGATCGTCTCGAGCTTCTCCTCGTCCTCGACCCGACCCACTTCGCAGTGCACCACCGATTCCTTGGAGCCACCGTCGCTGGGAGCACGCACCGCCGTGACGTGACCCTCTTCGTTTCGTTCCACGTCGAGCATCGGGTAGACCATCCGCTCGACGGACAAGTTCTGGAGGCTCAGGTACTCCCTGATCGAATCGATGATGAACGGGCGCTCGCTCACGTTGGTCCGGATCACGGTCACGTCCGAACCCCACCCCTCTCCGTCGGCATCGGGGTTCGTCACCGAGACGTCCACCCGATTGGCCCGCGAGGACTCGAGGAAGCGGAACGTACCCAGCGTCATGCGCGCGAGCTCTTCCGCGCCTCGATGTCGCAGGAGCTGCTCGGAGGCTCGGGAGAGGAACAGGGCCGAGAAGTTCAGGAGAATGTCGGAGACAGGACTCCCGACCAGATCTTCGAGTCCATGCTGGACGGCCTCGACGGTCGGCGGATCCTCCCCGAGCCGGCGGTCAGCCGCTTCCGTGGTGTCGCTCATAATAGGGGCGGGCGGGGAGAGCCTGGCGGAGCGCGAAAGAAGTGTAGCGAGACGGTACGACAACGTTACGTGAGAAGGGATTGGCGGGAAACCTAATTGACACCGCCGATTTCAAAATTCCCTGCCCAGCGCGTTTCGTCTAGTTTGCCCCATGCGTTTCGTGCACATCGCCGATGTCCATCTGGACACCTCATTCGCTGGCCGCTCGGACGTGGTCCGCAGGCGCCTTCGCGACGCCTCGCGACAGGCATTCAAGGCAGCCGTCGACCTGGCCATCCGAGAGGATGTCCATGCGCTTCTGATCGCCGGCGACCTCTTCGACGGAGACCGGCTCTCCTTCCAGACCGAACGCTTCCTTCTGGAGGAAACCCAACGGCTGGGCGACCACGGGATCTCGGTCGTCTACGCCACCGGGAACCACGACCCCGGATCGCCAGGAACCGGGCCACGAGCGCTGTCATGGCCTCCCTGCGTGCGGATCGCCCCGGATGCCACGCCGCGGCGGTTCCTGATCAACGATCGTTCCGGGCAGCAGGTGGGGATCGTTACTGCGGTCGGACACAGCACGGCGGAAGAGACGACCGACCTGTCGAGGTTGCTTCCGCGACCCGCCGGGGAACTGCCTGAGGTGGGCCTCCTCCACACGCAGGTGCACTCCTCCGTGGGAGCGCGCGACCATCACCCGTACGCCCCTTCGGAACTCACCTACCTGCTCCGGGCCGGCTACGACTACTGGGCGCTCGGCCACGTCCACGTCCGCCAGCAGCTGTCGGAGGATCCGCCCATCTGGTATTCGGGGAGCCTCCAGGGGAAGTCCCACGCCGACCAGGGCGCGCGGGGCGCGTTGCTGGTCGATCTGTCCGACAGGGAAGCGCCCGCGGTCACGTTCCGCCCGCTCGCGCCGGTGCGTTGGGACACACTCGAGGTCGTGCACCTCGACCAGGTGTCGTCTCTCGACGAGCTCGAGCGCCAGGTGCAGCTGATGTGGCGCACGCGCAGGGAGAGTGACCCAGGAGCGAACGCCACGGAATGGATGGTTCGCGTCATGCTGAAGGGGCCGTGCCCACTTTGGACGGAGCTTCGCACCAATGAAGACCGCGACCTGCTCGCGGCGGAGCTGCAGGACATCCTCGGCGCCCTCGACGTCGTGGTGAACGCCGACGGTGTCCATCCCGTCGTGCCGATCGAGGAGCACCGACTCAGAACGGACGTGCTTGGCCAGGCGTTGAGGCTATCGGAGTCGATCCGAGCCGGACATCAGACGCTCGGCGCCCTCGACACGAGCTCGCTGGTGGGGCTCACGTCCGACGAGCCCGAGGCCGCAAAGAGGTATGTCCGGCGTCTGCTCGTGGGAGCGGACGGTGAAGTCGCGGCTCGTCTGCTGGACAACGGCGCTTCATGAAGATCGATCGCATTCGCGTCGATTCCTTCGGACGCCTGTCCGGGTTCGATACCGGGCCGGACCCGCTCGGGTCGCTCGTCGTCGTTCTGGGGCCCAACGAGGCGGGCAAGTCCACCCTGTTCAGCTTCTTGACGACGGCGCTGTACGGATTCCAGCCGGCATCTCGCGAGCGGAACCCGCACGTCCCCTGGGGAGCGGACGAGGCCTCGGGCGCCATATCGATCACGCTCGCGGGCGCCGGGTGCGCGGAGGTCGAACGCCGGCTTCGATCGGCGCCGTCCGGCACACTCCGCGCAGACGGACGGACGCGTCCGCTCAGAAACCAGCCGCTCCCTTGGGTCGAGCACGTGCCCCGAACCGTCTTCCGGCAGGTCTTTGCGGTAACGCTCTCGGAGCTGGCAGGACTGGATGAGGAAACGTGGGCACGCATTCAGGATCGGGTCCTGGGCTCGATGGGCGCCACCGACTTGCGGCCACCACGCTCCGTAGCTGACGAGCTCGAGCGAGAGGCCGCCGAAATCTGGCGCCCGAACCGACGCGGACACCAACGTCTCCGCACGCTCCAGGAAGATGTGCGCGCTCTTCGCGCCCGACGCTCCGATGCGCTGTCGAGAGATGCCGAGATCCGTGCGTTGATCGAGGAGGGCGAAAACCTCGAGGTCCGACTCCAAGAGGTACGAGCGGAACGACAGCGCGACCGCACCGAGGTAGAGCGCATTCAGGAGCTGAACCCACTCAAGAAACAGTTCGACCGAATTGCGGAATTGCGCAGCGAGGGAGGGCCGCGCCACGAGATCGCCGGCCTGCCGGACGATCCGATGGCCCGCTTCGACGCGCTCGAGTCGGAGGCGAGACAGCTCGGACGGCAGCTCGAGGCCATCGACCGAGCTCTCTTGGGGCCGCAGGAGGCGCTGGCATCCTTCGAGGACGGCGACCGGTCGCTTCTCGCGCGGGAAGACGAGATCGCCGCCTTTCTTCGACGGGCCGCGCCCGTCGAGGTCGACCGGGCACGCCTGTCCGAGCTGAGAGACGAAGTCGTGGACCTCGAGTACCGGGCGAAGACGGCGGCGGATCACCTTCTCGCGGGCACCTTCGACCAGAGCGTCCAGGACTCGATGTCCGCACTGTCGGTGGATCTCCTGCGCGACAGGGTTCGGAGACTGAGCGCGCTCGGCGAAGAGTCGACAGGGGCCGGCGTCGTCGTTCCGGGCGGCCCGCTTCCGTACCTCGCACGAACCGGTGCCCTCATCCTCGCGTCCGCAGGTACAGGTGCAGGTCTGATGCTCTGGTCGGTGTTGGGCGGTCCTCCGATCCTTCTCACCCTGGGCGCCGCGCTCTTCGCGGCCGGCCTCACCCTTGGGCTCATCCGGCTCCTCTCGGGCGAGCGCGGCCGGCCAACCTCGTCGGTCACTCGGGACGACCGCGCTGCCGAGCTCGAACGAGAGATCTTCGAGCTACTCGGGCCGGTATCGATTCGCGAGCAGTACCTCACGCCGCCGGGTGACCCACTCGTGGCAGGAGTCGAGAGGCTCCAGGCACTGATCCGGGAATGGCACGAGCGGACACGCGCCCAACGGACGTCGGAGGAGTCCGTGAGGTCGATGGAGGCGGCGGCACGCACCCTCGGGACATCACTCGGTTACACCGACCCGGTCGACGTCACGAACCTGCCGGCGAAGCTCGATCGGGACGTACGCGAGGCCGAGCGCAGGCGGGATGCCGCGGCCAAGGCACGAGCCGACATCAGGCGCTTGGAGCGCGAACGGGAGATCATCGCTGGCGAAAGAAGCG
>JAHEKL010000008.1 GCA_024638345.1 Gammaproteobacteria bacterium
CTCGAGCATCTTCGTCATTGTACATCCCGGGGGATCTAAGGCCCCACTCGCCTCAACTCCTCGAAGAAGTTCAGGACGAGAACGAAGAGCGAGGCCTCCTCTTCCCGTCCCTGGCGGCGGGCCATCAGGAATCGCTCGTCGTCCGGGGATATGTCGTAGAAGTCACTGTTTCCGGTTGGATTCAGGCTGTAGCTGCTAGGGATGGTGAACAGCGTCTCGAGTCTGAGCCTGCGGAACGTGGGAGACGTGGCGAATTCCGCAGTCACGAGCTCACGAGTCTCCGGGTTCACGAAGAACAGCTCCCGACCATTGTTTGCCCAGACCGGGCTGATGCCCCCCTCGGTCGAAACCTGCCACTTGCCTCCATCCACCTCTGGGAATGGGCGAACAAACACCTCGTCGCGCCCGGTCTCGTTCGAGCTATAGGCCAACCACCGTCCGTCCCGCGAAATTGCCGGCCCTTGCTCGGAGAACTCATCCGTCACTATGAGCGGGATCGGAACACTGTCCACGCCTGGACGCAGCGCCAGGATATCTCGAGCAGCTTCCGAGCTGGTCGTGCTCAGCCCGGCCCGCCGAAGAATCAACCACTCCCCATCGGGGCTCCAGACGCCCTTGGCCACGCTGAAACCGTCGAACACCACCTCCGCGTCGCCTGTCCCGTCCGCGTACCGCGACCAGAGGTGCGAAGCTCCCGCGCGATCCGAGCGGAACGTCACGCTCCGCCCATCGGGTGTCCACTGGGGTTCACGGTCACCCGCTCCATCGAATGTGAGCCGCGAAAAAGGCCCGTCGGGCAACTCCTTCGTCCAGATGTCCTCGTTGCCGTCCAGCTCCCTCTGGAAGGCGATCCGATCACCGTTCGGCGACAGCCTCCAACCGATGTTGCCAAGACCTGGGTTGAACGACTCCCCGGGATCCACCGGCGTTGCCTCTCCGGATCGCGTGACCCAAACGAACTCGTACCCCTCTCCCAGACTCTCGCCGGCCCGGTACACCAAGGCGCCCGTCTGAGAAACGCTGTAGCTCAGGAGGCCGGTATCGCTGTTCAGGCCTTCTGCAACGGGCACGGCAGGTCCCGTGAGCTCTGCTCTCTCCACGCTGAAGGGGGCCGCCATCAGAGTGCCGTCCGGCGTTCCGAACAACAGGTGACCCGTGGGGGTGTAGTGGGGAGTATTCCCAAGAGTGAGCATTCTTCGGTCGCCCGTTTCGACGTCCAGCCACCAGACTTGGGAGTCGCTACCGTCCGCGGCATGCCAGACTTGAAACACCGCGGCTCGTCCGCCCGGCAGGAGTTGGAGTGGGCCGTGGGACAATTCCCCTCCCGTCCGCTCGGTCAGCCTTTCGGCCTCACCACCCACCGCAGGCACCCGGAGGATTACGTTTTCCCCCTGATAATAGACCCAACCGTCCTCGGCCCATCCCCCTGCAGCGGTGGCTGGTCCGATCAGGGCGCGGCTCGGGCCTCCATCCAGTGACGCTATTCGCAGCCCGGACCCAGACCCGGCCCCTCCAACGGCGAATACCACCTCGAGCCCACTCGGTGACAGGCTGATCTGAGCCAGTCGGTCCGCCCTTGCCCCCTCGGTTTCCGGTATGGGTGTCGCGGACAGGCTCTCCCAGCGCCTGATCCACAGCTGGTTTTGTGTTCCTCCTGACCGGCTCGGTCCCGTGTAGACCAGAGCCGAGCCATCCGGTGTGAGCTCCACAGTGCCGATGGGAGCCTGACCGTCCAAGAACGGTGACGGGAATCGAGAGACGGGAGCGGTTGTCTCGGGACGAAGGAGGGACAGGCCGAAACCGAGGACTACGATGAGGGCCACAGCAGTGGCGGCTTTCGCAATCGGGGTCCACTGCGTTGCCGCGACCGCCACGTTCGTCGCAGCATGCTCCGCATACCTGAATCCCGGCTCCGACAGAGCCCCTGCGAAGTCCTTGGCGGTCGGGAAGCGATCTGCCGGCAGCTTTTCCAGCGCCTTTCGGATCGCAGCGTCCACGTTCGGAGGGATGGACAATCGGGTTTCGGTTGGGGCCGGAGCGGGACCTGTCAGGATCTTGGCCAAGACGGCTTGTGCCGTGCTCCCGCCATATGGAGGATCACCCACGAGCATCTCGTAAAGGACGCATCCCAACGCATACACATCCGTGCGCGGATCTACATTGCGCTCCCCCGTAGCCTGCTCCGGGGACATGTAGTGGGGCGTTCCAATGCTGAGCCCGGTTTCGGTGACCCTGCCTCCCCCTGCGTGGGCCAAGGCGAGCGCAATCCCGAAGTCGGCGATCACCGGCCGGCCATCGGTCAGGAGGATGTTGGCCGGTTTGATATCGCGATGTACGACGCCATGGCGGTGGGCATGATCGAGCGCCTCGGCGATGTCCGTGGTGATCCGGATCGCCTCCTGAACCGGAAGCTGCTTCTCCCGATCGATACGATCGCGGAGTGATTCCCCCTCCACGTACGGCATGACGTAGTAGAGGAAGGACTCCGCCTGTCCCGAATCGAAGAGTGGTAGGATGTGTGGATGTTGGAGGTTGGCCGTCGTCTTGATCTCGGCGAGGAATCGCTCGGCCCCGACGACCGCGACCAGCTGTGGTTTCAGGACCTTGAGCGCGACCCTCCGTTCGTGCCTCAGGTCCTCGGCCAGATAGACCACCGCCATCCCGCCCTCGCCGATCTCGCGCACGACGCGATACCGGCCCTCCAGGGCGGCGTTGAGACGGCTGATGAGGTCGTTCGCGCTCATGATCTCGTCGCTGGGATCCGGAAACCGTGACAACGCACTTGAGCTGAAGAGGGAAGATGCAACGCCGTGATGCCGGCAGGCAAACAGTAGAAGGGCTTGTGAGAGAGGCAACGAATCGCGGAAAGCCGCTTCGACGCTCAGATTACTTGCAGCGGGAAAGTCTCACCAACTGACGGGAGGATTCGATGGTGACCTTCGATGTTCGAACGGCGGTCGTTTGGTCGGTGTGCTTCATGCTGGGTGTCGCCGGGTGCGGGGGCGGATCGCCCACGGGGAGCGGAGGCGGAGGTGGGAACGGAGGCGGTGGAAACGGCGGTGGCGGAGGTGGTGGAGGTCGAACGGCGACCACTCAGGTTTCCGTACGGGACGACTTCTTCTCACCAGAGGACATCGTGGTATCCCCCCGTGCAACGGTCACGTGGACCTGGATGGAAAACGACTTCCACGATGTCACTTGGGTTTCTGCCCCGCTGGACAACTCCCTGCTTCAGAGCAGTGGCACGCACGAGGTCGCGATGCCCACGGCCACCGGAGTCTACGACTACTACTGCACCATTCACGGATCGCCGACGTCTGGGATGAGGGGGAGCGTACTAGTGCAGTAGTGGTGAAGCCGCACACGATCCCGCGCCAGCTTGTTCGGGGCTGGGTGGATGAGTACTCTGACGATGGAGATTCGCTCCAAGCATGGTCCACCAGTTACCCATCAGGAGGACGGCTTATGTGTCAGAGATCCGTGTGGAGAAGTACCTGGAGTATGCTGTGCTGTCTGGCGTTCGTCGTAGGCTGCACGGGTGATGTCGGTCCCGCCGGCCCAGAAGGCCCGGGAGGTCCCCAGGGACCGCAGGGTCCCACAGGTCCGTCTGGAGATTCCGGGATCGAGCACTTCAGGGCGATTCTGGACGGTGCCAGTCAGGTGCCTTCGCAGGATGTGCCCGGGACGGGGACAGCGACGTTCACGAAGGTCGGCGATCTGCTTCTGTTCCGACTCGACGTCGCGGATATGGTTGAAGTCAGAGCGGCGCACATCCATGGGCCTGCCCCGGTAGGTGTCAACGCGGGTGTGCGGATGGACCTGTATGCACCCCCTGCGGGAACGACGTTCTCAGGGAGTGGGACTGTGGCCCAGGGGGTCGCGCCCGCCCCTAGGGCTGGGGCCGACCTCGATTCGATCTTGGTTCTCTTGAAGAATGGGAACGCTTATGTGAACGTTCATACGAACGCCAACCCCGGAGGAGAGATTCGGGGACAAGTTGCCGAGCAACCCTAGGTCGGAAGGCTAGTCCGCATTTGGGGCCGATGGCCGTTGAGCCATCGGCCCCTTCGCATGTCTTCTGGTAGTGGCTCGTCCATCCGGAGCTCCAGCCACCGCTCCCATGCTCCGTGCTCGGGCACCTATCGACAGCGTGAGGACCCGGGCGGAGCCCGGCCCTACTCTACGATCCGCAGGATCCTGAGGAGGCTGCCTGACGAATCGCTCCAGTCCGAGGAAGGGGCCACGGCTGTGTAGTTCATCCACCGGACGATCACCGTGTTGTTGCCATCCCACGACTCCAAGAAGACCCCAGCCACGTTCGTCACGGGGATCTGGCTCATCCCCTGGTCGATCTCCGGCCAGAGGGTGGGGTCGAACATCACGATCGGCCGAATCCTCCGACTGTCGTAGGCTACGCAGGAGCCTGAACCGTTCTGGACCGGACAGCCCATCGTTTGGTCCCACACCATGTTCTGCTCGTTGGGGTCCGTGAAGATGTCTCGAAAGCCCTGCCGCGTGGGGCCGATCATGTTACCGGGTTCCTTCCAGACGGGGTCACCCCACTCGTGCTCCCCGGATGGCTCCCAGCAGTCCCGGATCGAAGCACGAAAGTCGTTACCGCCTGTGCTTCCGGGCAGCCGGATGGAGTAATACCAGCCTGGCTGTGGGGTCTCACCCGGCGTGGCCGTCGTGAGCTGGATCTGCTGGCCCACCTCTTGCGCCGAATAGCCCGTTCCCGTCGGGGCCGGACCGGGGTCGTAGTAATCGAGGCCGCCTTCTGCGGGGCCGTCCCATACATCGCCGAACTGCGATGGACGAAATCCGGGGATGGCCGGATCCCACTTCATCCACTGGTCGGGCACCGCGAATGGGAGGATGCATTCGGTTGCGATTCCCGGCCAGGCCTGTGCCGCTGCGACGACTCCGATGTCCACCCAGTTGATTCCCATCGCACGGGCGAAGACCGTCGGCAGCGGATTCCCTCGCGCGGTGCTCCGCTGAACCCGGACCCTCACCTTCTGGGAATCGAGAAGCACATCGATGTCCGTGTCTGGAAGCACATCGGGGGTGACCCCCCGGACTTGGTTGAACTCGGCGAAGGTCTCGGCTTCGGTACGCGCTCCGGGGTCGTCACCCGGTGCCACCATCAGGTATCCCGCTCCGGCATGCGCTCCGGATTCCGCCGCACGCTGAGCCTCGCTACGGGCCACGAACCAGATTCCCGTGTCGATCGCCAACGCGGCGATTCCCAGGAAGGTGATCATCATGACAGCCATGAGGAACAGCACGGCGCCGCGCTCGTTTCCGATCCGATTCGATTTCACGATAGTCCCCCAGGGGGTCCAGCGGTTTGGGAGTGCCGTCAAGCAGGTGGCGGCACAAAGAGACTCACCATTGGAGGGCAACACACGTGCCAGGCTGAACTCGCCCAAAACATTTGCTTACAGGGGGTAAGCGGCCGGATTCGCGTCCTCGGGCCCGGATAGGTGCGGCGTGGCCGCAACGCTCGACGCTGCGGCTACACCATAGGTGTAAAGAACTCGATCAGGTGGGATTTGAGCCTGGTGACGCGTCGGTCCCAAGCCTCAAGGACCGAGACGGAATACGTACAGTGCGTTCGCGCCGTCGGGTGCCGAGAGCTCCGGGGTGAGCACGTCCGGGACATTGGAAGGACTTCCGCCTCCTCGGGTCGTTCCCACCGCGAGGTACTGGACGCCGTCGATCGCGAACGTGATCGGGAAGCCCATGACCGCCGTTCCCAGACGCGTCTGCCAGAGCACCTCGCCGTTCCGGATGTCGTAGGCTCGGATCCACCGGTCGTAGTCACCGGCGAACACGAGTCCGCCCCCTGTGGTGAGCGCGCCCGTCAAGAACGAAGCTGGCTGCTCGATGCTCCAGACTTCTCGCATGGTCGCGACGTCGTACGCGGCGAGCTTCCCGAGCAGACCCTCCTTGCCGGGAGGCGCGAAGAACGCCCGATCCGCCGCGGTGCCGCCCGATCCCAGCTCCATCGCGACTTCACGTCCCGAGATCTCCATGCAGCTCTGGCTGAGGGGGATGACCAGGAGGCGGGTGTCCGGGTGATAGCCCATGGCGGGCCAGTTCTTTCCGCCCGAGGTGGAGGGGCAAACCGAGATCCAATCTCCCACCCCCGCGCTCGTGATGTCCTCGCGATACTGAAGCGATCCGGTCTCGGTATCGATGTTCCAGACGTTCTGATAGACCGTCTCCTGTACACCCACATAACTCCCGTCCCGGCGATCCAGGGTCCAGATCAGCCCGTCCTTCCCACCGGTCATCAGCAGGGGTCGGCCATCCAGGTCCAGGACGACCTGCTCGAACCCCGTGTCCAGGTCGAGCGATTCGCCCGGCGCATGCTGTCGGTACCAGACGATGTCGCCAGTTTGCGGGTCGAGCGCCAAGGTCGAGTTCGCGTACAGCGTCGAGTCGGCCTCGGCCGTGCCTCGGCTGGCAGCGACCCAAGGCTTCGCCTGGGCGGTGCCGAAGAAGACCAGATCGAGGGTGGGATCCCAGCTGCCCCCATTCCACACATCTCCGCCACCTCGAAACTCGAGTGGAAGGTTGCCCCAAGTGTCTCCGCCCGGCTCGCCTGGTCGGGCGATGGTATACGTGCGCCACAGCTCCCGCCCGGTACGAGCGTCGTGACCCGTGATGAAGCAAGGCTCTTCCTTGAACTGCTGGCACCCATTGATGCCGTTCACTACGACGTCGTTCGCAACGACCGGGCCGCTCGCGTTGGTGAAACCGAGCGACGAGTCACCCAGCCGCGTCTCCCAGCGAACTGTCCCATTGGTAGCGTCCAGCGCAACCAGATGGGCATCACGCGTCGAGACGAAAAGGAGATCCTCCCAGATCGCGAGCGTGCGAAGCTGTGAGCCCACGCCCTGTCGCCCCTCATTGCTCCGCCCATCCGGGAAGACCCGCCGATACTCCCAGAGTAGGGTTCCGTCCCGAGCGTCCAAGGCCTGGATGATGTTCACTGGATTGCTCAGGTACATGATGCCGTCTCGGACGAGGGGCGCATGCTGGTTGGTACCGGGGTGCATCGCCCACACCCACGCGATCTGGAGATCCTCGACGTTCTCGGTGTCGATCTGGCTCAGAGGGCTGTAGCCCCACGACTGGGGATTGCCCCGCCAATGAAGCCAGTCCTCCTCTGGGGGGTCCGCGAGGTCTTCCGTGCTTACCGGGTTGAATCCCGTGACCGGTCGGAGCGTCTGCGTGACGGCGGTCGGGGTCTCCACCACAGCTCCGACCTGTCTTCGAAGGCCCAATCGGAAGGAGGAGGGACTCGGCGTGTTCCCGAGTCGACCCGGCTCTGGATAGACGACGGGCTCGGGAGCCGCGGCGATCGCATCCGCATCCCCAGGGAATACGGGATCCACCGACGCCATGGTCAGCGGGGATTGCCCAGCGGGCAGCTCACTCTCACGCAGGAGATACGCGATGATGGCCGTGTACTCCTCGTCGCTCAGCGATCCGGCTCCTCCCGGAGGCATTCGCTCTCGAGTGACCCTGAGGAGCTCGGCCAGAGGTAGACCCTCCCACCGGCTTCGAAAGTTGGGGCCGGTAAGAGGGGGGGCCTCGAACGAACCCTGCAGGGTCGCGAGGTGACAGGCAGAGCAAACCTGCTCATAGAGTGCCTCCCCGGCTTCGGCCTGCGCCTGGGTGTATGCCCCCACCCCATTCGATTGCTGGGCCAGCAAGACCGAATGGAGAGAAAGGGTCAACGCGGCGCCTAGAAGCGGGGTCAACGCGTGGGCGGAGCGCTTGTTCGACCACATCGATCGGTGCATGTCCGTTGGTCCAGCAGCAATGAAACTCGATACCACAGATAGGATTCACCCTCGTCCTCAGACCGCTGATCTGCTACGCAGCCGCTTCCGAGCGCCGAGCCGGATCCGGTCTCCAAGCTGTGCGACGGTTCGTTGCCGCGCAATCGGAGCTCGAAGCGCGTCAGGGGAGCGGAACCAACTCCACGCTCGGCGGTTCGGCGTCCGCGAAATGAGGATGAACTACGTAGATGTTGTCGCCGGCCACGGCGGCCGTGGTGGCTTGGGTGGCGTAGACCCCCACCCCGGCCAGTTCTGCGGTAGCCCAGTCGTCCTCGCTCCGAAACCCGACGATCCGATTAGCGGAGTTGCTGACCACCACCAGCCTCCCATCCGGCGTCCACACCAAGCCGTCCTGGCCCGGCACCGACTCGGGCAGCGCGACCCGCGTTGCTGCGGCAGGGTCATCGAGCGGCACCTTCCAGAGGATCTCTCCTCCCGCGACGAGCAGATAGCCATTGGGATGAACTTCGATCCCGTTGAGGGCCAGTCCCTCACCGTCGAATCGATGGAGCAGCGAGGCCTGGTATTCGAGATCGACCTGATAGATCGAGTTCGCCTGCGTGTCGGTAACGTAGGCTGTTCCGTCCGGGCCGACCGCCACGTCGTTGGCGAAGTGGACGCGGTCCTCGGAGGGAGGCAGCGTGGCCGCTAGATCCACCATGGCGATGCGCTCGCCGGTTCCCAGCTCATAGACGCCCAACTGAGCCTGTCCACGGCTCCCACCTTGCAGCGCGGTGAGATCGGAATTCGCCACCAACAGTCGATCCCTCGGCTCGTCGACCTCGATCCCGATGGAGGATACGAGGTCTGGGTCGCTCACCACGGTCGTTACGCGTCCGTCCGGGTGGATCTGATAGACCGAGCCCTCGGTGACGGACCCGGTGAGGATCCGGCCATTCGCGGCGTCCCACTCGATTCCCTCCGGTACGAAGCCCCCTCTCTCCGCGACGATCACCGGAGGGAGCGCCGCCGCGGCCGCTCGGGCCGCTTCGGTTTCCCCGGAGCCCGAATCGCCACCGCCGCAGCCCGCAAGGAACGGCAGAACGAATGTCCAAGACCATCGATTCTTCATACGAGACTCCACCAGCAGCGCGCGATGCCCAGCCTCCGGCCCTCGATCGGGCCCAGAGCCCACAACGTCGTCCCGACTCAGCGCGGGACGAACTTCTCGACCTGCCTCCCGACCGGGTCGGCGACGTAGATCTCGTTCGCAAGGCCGACCGCGATGTAGTGCGCCTCTCCGAACTCGCCGATTCCTTCACCGGATCGGCCGGTGGCAGCCAACACACCACCCTCGGCGTCCAATCTCAGGATCTGTCCCGAGTAGCCGCTCACCATATACATGTCGTCTCCCCTCACTACGAGCCCGCACGGGAGCCCCGCGTAGCTGCGCTGACGGATGAAGTTGCCGTCGAGGTCGAAGACCTGGACGCGTTGATTCTCGCGGTCTGCAACGTGCACCTGACCTCGCCAATCGACCACGATCGAGTGAGCGATGTCGAACTCCCCGATTCCCGTGCCCTGCCGACCCCAGGACGTGAGGAGCCGACCGTCCCTGTCGAACTTCAGAACCCCCGGCTCGCCGCTTCCGTGACCTTGGGCGACGAAGATCTCCCCGTCGGGCCCGAACGCGATATCGTTCGGCTCGCTCAGATATCGGGAGCCGGACGCCTCGTCCCATACTCCGTCGCGACCGGGTACCCCGAGGGTCATCAGCACCTCCCCCTCTGGGCTCAGCTTCATGACGAAGTGCGCCCGCACGTCCGTCACCCAGAGGTTTCCGTCCTCGTCGATCCGGAGTCCGTGAGGTCGTTCGAAGCCGAGATCGTCCCCGAATGCGTGGACGAATCGTCCCTGTCGGTCGAACCTGGCGAGCGGATTCGGGCCCCGATGGAAGACGTAGAGACTGCCTTCATGGTCGATCGCCACGGAGGACGATGGACCGAGTGTGACTTCCGGTGGCACCTCGAGCGGGTCGGCGACCGCGATGTAGGCCAGCTCGGGAACTTCCTCGTACGCTCCTCGGCTCTGCGCGACCGCCCCTGAAGGTAGGACGGTGAGCGTCAGTGTCAGAAGATTGATTGCCACGCGACTCACGCGACCCCCCTCGTCAAGCATTCGGCTCCAGCGGTCGGCTGCGCATTCGCGCTCGACCGGAACGTGTTTTCAGATCGTAGCGGTCCATGTTAGGAGGCCCTGAAGGCCCGGGCAATCGCGGAGACGGGGCCGAGTGTCGGTCAGGCCGGCTGCGGTGCACACGGTTGGCGCGCTCGAGCGCGACTTCACCGGAAACCCATTTCGCCGGAGCCGGAACGCGGCTAGGGTTGTGCGTTCAAGAATCTCCCCAGGCAATTCACGAACGCACCGAGGCTGCGCGAGAGGACCATGAACCGAACCCGCTTCTCCGTTCCCGTGCTCGTCGCGACGCTCGTCCTCGCGACTCTGTCTTCAGCCAGCGCCCAGAACGTCCGCTCGGAAGAGCGCGCGGCCTGCGGGTCGCTCACCGGGATGGCGAATCTGACCATCACTTCCGCGGCCGTCGTCGAAGCCAGCCAAGGGGGACTTCCGTACTGCTACGTTCGGGGCATTCTTCCTCCGGCCATCGGATTCCACGTGCAGCTGCCGCTGAGGGACCAGTGGAACGGCCGGTTTCTCCAATGGGGAGACGGAGGCAAGGACGGTGACCTCGACTTCGCCGACCATCGGGTAGCGGAGGGGTATGCCGTGGCCAACACCAACATGGGCCACGACAGCGGGGCGGAGCCCGGATCTTCCTTTGCGTTCGACAATCGACAGGCCGAGATCGACTTCGGATATCGCGCAGTCCATCTGACCGTGGTGGCGGCCAAGGAAGTCGTGGATACCTACTACGGTCAAGCTCCAGAGTATTCGTACTTCGAGGGCTGCTCCACCGGGGGACGACAGGGCCTCATGGAGGCCCAGCGGTACCCCTACGACTTCGACGGGATCGTGGCCGGTGCGCCGGCTCACCACTATCAGGAGCTCAACGCGGCTCGGACGTGGCTCCTCCAGAAGATGTACATGGACGACTTTGCCGGGTCGCTCTCCTTCGACACGGACGGGGATGGTTTGCCCGACAGTGCTCGGAAGCTCGAGATCCTAGCGGAGGCCGTTCTCCGACAATGCGACACGATCGACGGAATCCACGACGGGGTCATCGACAACCCGCTCGCTTGTGACTTCGATCCGGATCGCGATCTGGCCCAGAGGATGTGCAGGGACGACGCGAACGGAAACGAGTGCTTCACGAAGCTCCAACTGCAGCACGTGAAGGACTTCTACAGCGGGGCCTACGACAGTTTCGGTAGGAGTGTCTATCCGGGACACACCCCAGGCTCCGAGGAGCAGTGGCTCCGACTCTACGTGCCCCACGAGGGCAACCAGTACACGGCCGGCGCTCTGGGAGTCACGGGGGATCACCTGAACTACCTCTTCTACGAGACCGATCCAGGTGTGACGCTGCCGACGCTATCCGACTTCTCGCTCACCCCTGATCCGGAGCGCCTGCCTCCCGAATGGGCATGGTGGCAGTTCGACATCGACGACGTGACGAGGGGAATGGGAGATCTGATGATGGGGATCACCGATGCGACCGATCCCGACCTCACCCGCTTCCTCGTGTCGAACGGTGGAAAGCTGATCCTGTATCACGGATGGTCTGATTCGTTGATCGTCCCAGGGAAGACCATCGACTACTACGAGCGGATGACCGAGGCGACCTTCGCCGGGGACCTGGAGGAGGCGAGAGATCACTCACGGCTGTTCATGATTCCGGGTATGGGGCATTGTCGCGGAGGGCCAGCGCCCGATAGTTGGGACAAGCTGGCCCCCCTCGTCGAGTGGGTGGAGCGTGGGGTGGCACCGGACGCCGTGATCGCGACGCATAGCACCGACGGGATCGTGGACAACGCTCGGCCCATTTTCGCGTACCCGGATCAGGCGGGGTACTCCGGACCGGCAGGAGGGCAGAACGATCCCGAGAACTGGGTGCCGGAGAACTTCAGCCCGAGGTAGCCGCTCGAGACCCGGCCGCCGAATCGATACGCATCGAGACAAGGCTCGCGGCGAGAGGCGCGCCGCTGCATTATCCTGCTCGGGGCCCCGAGATCGAGGGGCTCGAAGCCCGCACAGCGAACAGCTAGGAGCCACCATGTCGGGGAATCGGATTGCCAAACTCGTTCTCGTGGGTCAGGCGCTGGCCTGGCCGCTCTTCGCCCAGAACCCCGACGACTTCCAGATGACGCGGTCGACAACCATGGAGTTCGGGGGGAGTCTGGGTACTCTCATGAGATTCGTGCCGGGCCTCGACGAGGAGCAGACGGAAACCCTTTCGATCGACGGGGTGCGCGCGATTTCGCGGACGGACACGGGAGAGACCTCCACCATCTTCGACTACGACAACGGGGCCATACTGGTCGCCGATCACGAGGATCGGAGCTTCTATCGCTTCACATTCGAAGAGATGCTGGCTGCGGCGTCGATGGGGTCGCCGCTCACCGGCCCCGATGCGACCGAGACGCCGCCCGAGGCCCAGGACGCCGAGGTCGAATACGAGGTCAGCCTGACCGTGGATCGCCCGGGCGACTCGAAGGTCGTGGGGAACACCTCCACCGAGTTGGTACGGATGATCGTTCGGGCCGATCCCGTGAGTGCCCGGGACGTGGACCCGGAGCAGCTTCCCTCTTACGCCATGGTGAGTGATCTGTGGATGGCCGAGGACGGCCCGGCGGCCGAGGCTCAACAGCGGATTGCGGAGGCAGCCGCCCGGATGATGGGCGACCAGTCGCAGCTCAGAGACCAGGGAGCGGCCTTGAATCAGGCGTTCCAGATGAATCAAGCGCTGAGAGAGAGCTACGAGGAGATGGCGGAAGAGCTGAGCGAGGTGGAGGGCTTCCCACTCGAACAGACGATGGCTTTCGTGACGCTCATGCCGGAGGCAGAGCTCGATCTCGAGGCGGCCCTCACCGAGGATATCGCCGGGGACGACGTCGACTTCAGCGCTCTCGCCCAGCAGGGCGCCGCTTCAGCCGTCGAGTCTGCCGTGCGGAGCCGACTCGGAGGGCTCGGGGGCCTCTTCGGAGGTGGGGGTGACGATCCGCCGGAAGAACCGGAGACGGAAACCCTGCAGCAGGCCGTGATCGTCCGAGTGACCGAGACCACCCAGAGCATCACTCGGGGCCCCCTTCCGTCCGGCTGGTTCGGGCCGATGGAAGGCTATGAGGAGCGCGAATCCCCCTTCAGCGAGCTTACCAACCCCAACTGATCGGGGCGGGCCCGCGGGCAGGATTCAGGCGCGTTGTCGCGGAATCCAGAGGAGAGCCATCTCGGAGACCGCGATGTCCGTCTTCTCGAGGCTCACGCTCATCGTCTCGATCTCCGCCGCACGCTCCTCGGCCTCGCTCTCGATCGCCGAGAGGTCGTCTGCGAGCTGGTCCTCGAGCTCCGTGATCTCGTCCTCCTTGTCCGCCACCTTGTCGGTCGCCGTCCGGAGTCTCTCTTGAGTGCGTTTCGTCATCGAGCGTCGGGACGCGAATCCGGACAGGGACCGTGCGTTTCCCTTCCCAGCCAGAAACATCGAGAGTAGCCGGCCGGCCCCGGACACGAGCTCCTGCTGTTTTCGAGCGCCGACGTCGACTTCGAGCTCTCGGACCCGACTCTCGGCGGTCGCCAGGGCGCTCCTCACGCGATCGATCCGTGATTCGTAGCGATCGCGAAGCTTCACCGCCTCGCCGTCGGCCCATTCCTGGGCTGCTTGGTCGCACCGCGCCCTGAACTCCTCCTCGCTCTCGCCCGGCCGGGAGTAGAGCTTGAGCTGCGGGTTCTTCAGGATTTCGAGCACCTGTTTGCGATAGAGATGCTCCTTCAGAGCGGTCTGAGCGCTCCGGAAGAACGTGGCCTGTGTGATGGGCGCGGCGGGAAGCGCGTACGCGACGCCATCCGGTGCCTCGTCGACGAGGTCCCTCTCGTCGTAGTCGACCGCGATCGCGTCCGCCGGGTCGAATCGGTCCTCCAAAGGAAAGAAGACCGCCTCCCATTCCTGTTGGTGATCCAGTCCGGCCGCGCGATCGTCGAAGGTCATGTGAACCCGGGCGATCAGACCAGCCTCCAGCCGCGGGGAGCCTGGACTGGCACCGACCTCGCGGCTCCAGGGTGTCCCGGGGTCCAGGTAGCAGACGGGTATCGAATCGGGAACGGACGGCATGACTCGACTCTCGTCGTCTCGCGCGTGCTCGGTCGGGGTCGGGGCCGACCGAGGGACCGGTTCAGGGCGCGCCGCTGCAGCCGGCATCTCGGGCTTCAGGCGGGCGAGCTCCTCACGGGTGAGGGACCCCCGGAGAAAGGACATCGCCCAGCGCGACGTGAAGACGAGTGGCTCGGGCGAGCGCGCAGATCTGAAGACGAACTCACGCTTTCCGAGTCCGCCGATCATCCGGTCGAATCCCGCCACATCCACGTCGCCGGTGGCCGACTTGAGACCCTCGAGCACCCGAAGCTTGTCCCGCTCGGTCTGCAGCCGACCCACGATCCAGGTTCCCGCGTTCGACATCGCCTTGTAGTCGAGGTCCACGGGGTTCTGGGTCGAAACCACGAGCCCGACGCCGTGCGCCCGAGCCTGCTTGAAGAGGGTGAGGATCGGCTTCTTCGCGGGGGGCTCGGCCGTAGGAGGGGCGAACCCGAACATCTCGTCCATGTAGACCAGGGCTCTGAGCTCGGAGGTTCCCGGCTGCTGCCGCATCCAGGTGATCAAACGCGTGAGCACCAAGGTGACGACGAACTGACGCTCCGTGTCCGAGAGATGCGCCATGTGGACGATTGAAGCGCGCGGACGCCCCTCGGGCGTCCAGAGAAGCGACTGCGCGTCGAGCGGGTCGCCATGAACCCAGCTCGAGAACGAGCTCGAGGCCACGAGCCCATTGAGCTGCATGGCCAGCTGCGCCCTCTTCTTCTCGGGGAAGAAGTCGTCCAGCGGAAAGACGCCCAGCTTTCGCATCGGCGGCTTCTGGACGAGCCCGATGAGTCGGGGTAGATCCAGATCCTCTCCTTGTCTCCAAGCATGCTCGATGACGTTCGAGAGGAGGATGTGTTCGGGGTCGGAGATCGGATCGGCCTTGATCCCACCCATCGTCAGGAGTCCGGAAACGAAGCCCTCGATCTCGTCCCGCATGGTCTCGGCGTGCGTCGACCAGTCGAGCTTCGGGGCGCGCAGGGAGCCGATCATGCTCAGAGGTACGCCGGCTCCCGACCCGGGCGTGTAGATCGTGAAGTCCGCCGAGCTGCGCAGGGTGCGGAGTCGCTCTGGGTGGATGCCCCAGCTCGCCAACCCTTCCTTCCAGCGTGTGGCGGTCCGCTCCGCCAGCTCACGTACGTCGATTCCGTCCCGGCGAGCCTCCGCTGGATCGACCCACGGCTCGAACTCGTCCGCGCTGAGGCCGGGAAACGAGAGGAGGAGGTTTCCCATGTCCCCCTTTGGGTCCAGGATCAGGACCGGAATCCCGGAAAGCAGCGCTTCCTCCAGGAGAACGACCCCCATTCCGGTCTTCCCGGAGCCGGTCATGCCCAGAATGACGCCGTGCGTCGTCAAATGGTGCGAGGGCAGGCTCAGTCGTTCGTCCGTGCGAGCTTTGCTCTTGGGGTCGAGCAGTCCTCCGAGGAAGAAACCATCGGACTCAGGCGTCATTCATCTTCTCCTCGAAATCCGCCGGCGTTCAGGAAGCTCGGCGCCGGTCCGGACGCGTATCTGAGTGCAAGTTGAACTGAATGGCGGCGGATGAGATAATTCGGGCGCGATTCGCCAAGCCTGGGGCAACACCATAGGACCGAACATGCCCGGAAAGGTCGGGGTCTACCAGGCGACGGCCGGCGAGTTCCGATTCCGCTTCGAGTCCCGCGCCCAGGAAACGGCGCTCGGCATGTGACCCGAAGGGCCTGCTCCCGGTCTGTGGATGGGAGCCAACCTGGCTCGTCCTCCATTCGAACCGTGGGGGACTCACAAACCGAGAACAGGAGTTCAAATGCCCGACCCACGCCTACTCATACGGTTCTGCGTCCTCATGGTCCTGTCGACGCTGATGACTCTGGCCCCGTCTGAAGTCGCCGCCCAAGACGATCCTCCGCTTGGTTGGACCGACGTCGCAGAGCTGACCTTCGTGTTGACCTCTGGAAATGCGACGGCGAGCACCCTCGGCCTCAAGAACACGCTCGAGCATCGCTGGGAGGATGCATTGTTTCAGCTAGCCGCCGGAGCCGTCCGCGCGGAGTCGGGGATCACGACGCGGACAGCGACCGGAACCGTCGACGATTTCACCGTCGTGCGCCGCACCAACTCCGAGAAGACCGCCGAGAACTTCTTCGTGAAGAGTCGGTTCGACAGGGATCTGAGCGAATCCTCCTACCTTTTCGGCGGCGCCGGTTGGGACCGAAATACCTTCGCCGGAATCGAGAACCGCTACGCGATGGTGGCTGGAGCGGGTCGCGCCTGGGCCGACAGCGAGGGCAGCCGCTTCAAGACAGACATCGGTCTGACCTACACGATCCAGAATGATGTCGTCGAAGCTCCGGGAAAGGATGACGGCTTCGGCGGTATTCGGGCCACCGTGGACTTCCTGCGGACGCTCACACCCTCGACGGAGTTCACCAGCCTTCTCGTGGTGGACGAAAACCTGAACGAATCGGATGATCTGAGAGCCGACTGGACGAATGCCCTGGCGGTGGCGATCTCCAGCAACCTCGCGCTCAAGGCCAGCTTTCAGGTGCTTTTCGACAACCTTCCGGCTCTGGTTGGGGTTCCTCTCGGAACCGGCCAGGTGCTCGTGCCACTCCAGAAATCAGATCGCTCAATGACCCTGGCCCTCGTCATAGACTTCTAGATCGGGATCTGGGGAGGGGTGCAAAAAGGGAGGCCGGGAGCGGGGGGAAACCTACCCCACTCCCGGCCTCTCTGGTGTGGTGGCCGAGGGTCCCGGCCACGGTCGTCTTCAGTGCGTGACGACCTTGCCCAGTCTCCTGGCCTGTGCGATCCAATTCGAGACGCGAATCTCGGAAGGAACGAGCCTGACGAGGCGCTTCTTGGCGTTCACCTCTCGCAGGGCTCCGACCAGATTCGAGGGGTTTCGTCCAGAAAGCTCCGGGACGGTGTCGACGCCGGCGGCCTCGAGCAGCTCCGCGTATTCGGCCCCGATTCCCCTCACCCGCATCAGGTCCACCTGGTTCACGAACCGAAGGATTCGGCTCTCGTCGATCCCGGACGTCTTACTGACGACTCTACGGCCCTTCTTGCTCGCACCCCTCAGTAGGAGCGCGTCCGGACTTCCAACGCCTCCGGACTTGAGCTTCTTGGCGAGGGTGGGCCCGATGCCCTCGATGTCGGTGAGCTTCGGCATATCGATCCTCCCAGTGTCTTCAGATTCTGCGAGTCGGGCCACTAGCCGGTGGCGCGCGTGCTCAATAGATCCCGAATCTCGCCGAGAAGCCGCTCTTCGGCCGAAGGCTCGGGCGGTGCGGTCGGCTCCTCGACGGCTTCCTCCTGCTTGCGAAGCGCGTTGAAGTTCCGTACGACCATGAAGACAGCGAACGCGACAATCAGGAACGAGATCAGCGCGTTGATGAAGACGCCGTAGTTGATCGTCA
Organism: Gammaproteobacteria bacterium; assembly: GCA_024638345.1. Lineage (GTDB taxonomy): Bacteria > Gemmatimonadota > Gemmatimonadetes > Longimicrobiales > Gaopeijiaceae > JAAXGI01. The sequence goes on from JAHEKL010000008.1 coordinate 17,505, forward strand.
CGGCACCGGCTTCCTGAGCGGCAGCGAGTGTGGCGTAGGGCCCCGCTCCCGTTCCGCTCGACAGCGTAACGAAGAGGTCGGCGAAATCGACTCCGCCGAGGAGCAAACCGATGGGCGGCATGAGGATGTCGTTTACGAGGGACTGGATGATCGTCCCGAACGCGGCGCCGATGATAATCCCGACTGCCATGTCGAGCATGTTGCCCTTGACGGCAAACTCCTTGAACTCGTTCAGCATCTGACCATGTCTCCTTCATGGGGTAACAGGGGCTCCGCGACCATGGCGAATCCGCCCGGTCCCGGGCACGCGTCCCTAATGGACAGAGCTCGCGATGAAAAGTCACATCCTTCGGCCGAAGCCCTCCCCTCGCGGACGTGCAGGCCCGGCGTTGAACCGCACCAGGTGACTCGACCGCAGGCGATGATGTCTACCAGCTAGAGTCAAGCCTTGTCCGATTACCGAGATCAAACCGACGAAGCGTTGGTGCAGAGCGCGCTCTCCAGCGCGGAGGACGACTATCGCGCCTTCGAGGAGTTGGTTCGTCGATATGAGGGCAGGGTGCAGACCAACTGCCGATACCTATCGGGCTCCCCGGACGAAGCCGAGGATCTTGCCCAGGAGGTCATGGTGAAGTTGTTCTTCGGCCTTCGTAGCTTCGAGGGACGGTCGAGCTTCCGAACCTGGATGATGCGGATCAAGTCCAACCACTGCATCAACTTCGTGAAGAAGCGGCGGATCGAGACCGTAGAGTTGGAAGATCACGCGAACCCGGGTAGGGCCGCTTCGGTCCCACCCGACGCCTGGCGTGGGCTCGAGAAGGCGGAGGCGGCCCAGCGCGTCCGGGAGGTGCTGTTGAAGTTGCCGGAGTCCCTGCGGATCCCGCTGGTGCTACGCGACATGGACGGCCTCGAGTACCGGGAGATCGCCGCGGACATGGGAATCGGGCTCTCCGCCGCGAAGATGAGGATCATGCGTGGCCGAGCCGAGTTCCGGCGCCTTCTGGGGCAGTCCGTAGCCTCGCCCGAGGCAGAGACGACGGCTCGATGAGCGAGGATTCCGATCGAGGCGACGGGTCGCCGGACGAGGAGATCGAGCTCCCCGTCGAGGAGCTCGCCGAGCTGTTGGACGACGTTCGACCCGGCTTCGTCCACCGAGTCACCGCCTCTCTGAGACGGCGGTCACTCTTGTCACAGGTGATCACTTTCTCGTGGGATGCCACATGGAACGCGCTGATGGAGTTCCTGGAGATGGCCTTTTCATTGTTCGGCTTCGACCGATCCAACCGGGGAGAGAATGACTGATGGGTGCCCAGATCCAAAGCCAGCTCGTCGACACCTACCGGAGTCTGGTCGACGACATCATCTCGTGGACTCCCAGGGTGATCCTGGGCGTCATCCTCATCGTCGTCGCCATCGTCGGGGCGAAGCTGATCGAGAGGGGGATGCGCTCGTTGATGGTGCGAATGAGGTTCGACGCGCTCCTCGAGAAGATCGGGATCGATCAGGCGTTTCAGAAACTGGGGATTCGGGAGTCACTCAATTCCCTCGTGCCGCGGTTGGTCTACTACCTGCTGCTGATCCTGTTCGCGCGCACCGCGGCGGACGCGATGGGGCTGACCGCGATTTCCAGCGCGATCGGCACGTTCATGGCCTACGTTCCAAACATCGTGGCTGCCCTGCTCATCATCACCATCGGTGGAGCGGCGGCGCAGTTCGCCGGCACGGCTGTCTCACAGGCGGCCGCGAACTCGGGAGTCGACTTCGCCTCGTCCCTGGGGCGGATGGTGGCGGGAATTCTGTTCTTCGTCGTCGGAATCATGGCGATCGCGCAGCTTCAGATCGATACGGAGATCGTCCGCGTGGTGACAACGGCTGGTCTGGCCGGGATGGCGCTCGCCTTCGGGCTCGCGTTCGGTCTGGGGAGCCGGGAGATCACGCGGAACATCATGGCCGGCTTCTACGCGCGGAAGACGTTCGAGATCGGTCGCGAGATCGAGATTCAGGGGGAGATCGGGGAGCTTCGCAGCATCACTCCGACACAGACCATCCTCCAGCAGGGAGACCGCACGGTCGCGGTGGGCAATTCCGTGTTCTTGGATGGTGTGGTGAAACAGTGACCGTACGAATGGGGCGGTCGGATCAATCTCCGATTCGGAGTCGAGCCGCCACCGGATAGTGGTCGGACGGATAGCGGCCATCGGCGCTGTGGATCACCGTTTCGACCCCGGGCACCACAACCGGTCCGCCGACGAGGATCCAGTCGATCCGACCCTCCCAACCTTCGGGCGGGGGTCCGAAACCGTTCGAGGTGAGGGGCGGCCCCTGCCGATCCTCCGCCACCACCCATGCGTCCATGAGTCCATGGCTCATGGCCAGCTGCCAGGTCTCGCTCTCCCCGGCAACCGAGTTGAAATCACCCATCACCACCACCGCGCTCCCGGGCGGGAGCTCGGCGATCCGGGCATTGATCTGCTCCATGGAGCGGAGCTGTCGTTCTCCCCGGCGTAGCGTGAAGTGGGTGTTGAAGACGTAGATTTGGCGACCGGTCTCGAGGTGGTAGAAACGGGCCCAGGTCACGATCCGTGAGCCTCTGCGTCCCCTGGTCGGGACCTCGGGCGTGTCCGACAGCCAAAACGTCCCCGCTTCGACAGGGCTCAGTTCCCGAAAGCGATAGAAGATGGGTGTGAACTCACTGAGCCCTCGACCGCCGTTCATGCCCCGATCGACCCCCAGCCACCGGTACTCGGGGAGCGCCGACTCCAGGTAATCGATCTGCTCGGTCAGGGCCTCCTGGAGCCCGAGCACATGGGGCCCGACTCTCTCGATCGTCTCCGCGACGAGCTCTTTCCGGTGAGGCCACGCGTTGGCTCCGTCCCGCCCGGCCGATGTTCGGATGTTGAAAGTCATGACCTCGAGCGAGATCGGCTCGGGCTCGGAGACGGCCTCGGTCTGCGCGTGGAGGAGTGCGGGACCGATCAAACCGGCGGCCAGGGCAAGCATCCGGGCTGTTCTCATCGGTTGCCGCTCCGCGGTGGGCGTTTCGGGAAACCGGATCGAGGCGATTCGGAACGTCGCACAGCTCGTCAAGATTTCCTGCAACATCCTAATCCGGTGATCGGAGAGCCGACAAGACGAACGGTAGGAACGAGCGTTGCCCTCGCCCTCGGTCCGGCATAGCCTCCGTTCCATGCAAGGTGAATCGGGTCGTGCGTCCCCCGGGCATCGCGAGTGTCCTATCGGCGGCGCAAGACCGAGCGTCGATCGACGGGCCCGCTCCGCGATTCCCGGGATCGTGCTTGCCTTCGTGCTGGCGGCAACGCCGACCCACGTGGCGGCTCAGCAGCTCCGGAACGGTCCCGGAGGTGAACCCCCGCTGGACCTTCCCAGAATCGATGGTTCGATCGTGATCGACGGGCTCGTCGACGAGCCCGCATGGGCCGGCGCGGCCCTGCTAGAGGGGGTCGTTCAGGTTCCGGACTTCGGCGCGGAGCCCAGTCAGAGGGGTGACTTCCTGCTCGCGCACGACGGCGAGTATCTCTATCTCGGCTGCCGCATGTACGAATCGGATCCGGACCTCATCCGAATCACCACACTCGAGCGGGACGTGAGCCCCTACGTGACCGATTCGTGCGGCATGCGGTTGGACAACTACAACGACGAAGAGAACTCGCTCGTCTTCATCACCACCCCCGCGGGAGTGCGGACGGACTGGACGTTCGCCAACGACGCGAGCGGTCCTCCCAATCGAGAGTGGGACACCTTCTGGGATGCTCAGGGCGCTCTGACCGAGTACGGGTGGTCCGCCGAGATTCGTGTCCCGTTCTCGAGCATGGGGTTTCAGATCGTCGACGATCAGGTCGTCATGGGCTTCTCGGTGACCCGTACGATCGTCCGAAACGCCGAGTCGATCGTGCACCCTGCCATCCCACCCAACTGGGGACCTGCCAGCGTCGCAAAGCCCACTCAGCTGAGAAAGATGATCCTGAGAGGACTAGAGCCGGAGAACCCGGTCTATCTGACGCCTTACGTGTTGGGTGGTGGCGGACATACGCACGCACTGGACGCATCGAGCGGTCGGTACGTGCGCGGGAACGAGGAGGTCATGGAGTTGGGTGCGGATCTGAGATACGGGATCACGCGGAACCTCAACCTGGACCTGAGCGTCAATACGGACTTCGCGCAGGTGGAGGCGGACGATCAGCAGGTGAACCTGACGCGTTTCTCACTGTTCTTCCCAGAGCAGCGCCGATTCTTCCAGGAGCGTAACCAGATCTTCCAGGTGCCTCTCGGCTTCAACGAGCGGCTCTTCCACTCCCGCCGGATCGGCCTCGTGGACGGCAGGCAGGTCCCGATCTACGGGGGCGGGCGCGTTGTGGGCCGCATCGGGAATTGGGACGTAGGGTTCCTAGACATGCACACCGAGGCGCATGGGGCCGTGCCCTCGGAGAATCTCGGGGTGGCTCGACTGCGCAGGAGAATCTTGAACGACGCCTCGTACCTCGGTGGGATCGTGACGAGTCGAGTGGGTAACGACGGCACATACAACGTGCTCTACGGAACGGATGCATCGATCCGACTCTTCGGTCAGGACTTCCTGACGATCAACTGGGCGCAAAGCTTCGACCACGCTGACGAGGAAACGCTCGATCTGGGCACCCTCGACCGGAGTCTCGTCCGTCTGGACTGGCAGCGGCGAGGGAATGACGGAGTGACATACGGGGCGAATCTGATTAGAGCCGGGGAGCAGTTCGAGCCTGGTATGGGCTTCCTGCGTCGTCGCGACTACGTGTCCGGCACGGGCAGTCTCGGCTACGGGTGGCGGCCGGGCGCTGGGGCGTCGCTCAACCGGTACGGCTTCTCGGTGGACGGCAACTTCTTCCGTCGAAACCAGGACGACTCGATCGAATCGGGCCAGTTCGGTCTGACCGGGATCCTGGAAACCCGGGGGACCCATCGCATCACCACCCACCTTCTCAGAAGCTATGAGGATCTGACGCGGCCCTTCGAGCTGTCCGACGAGGCCGTGATTCCGGTGGGCTCGTACTGGTTCACCGAGGTAGCCCTGGCCTACAGCGCCGCCTCCGGCGACTGGTTCAGACCCAACGCGAACATCTCGGGAGGCCGGTTCTACGACGGGACACGGCTGTCCATCGGGTTCTCGCCCGAGTGGGCCGTCTCGAGGCATATCCGTTTGAGCGGCACCTACGAGTTCAACAGGATCCAGTTCGACGACCGGGGACAGGAGTTCAGGTCCCATCTCGCTCGGTTGAGAACCGAGCTCACCTTCAGCACCCGAACCTCCGGCTCGGCGTTTGTACAGTTCAACAGCGCCGGGGATCTGGTCGCGGTCAACCTGCGCTTCCGATACAACCCACGTGAGGGAAACGACCTGTACGTCGTCTGGAACGAGACATTCAATTCCGACCGTTTCTCTCTCGATCCCGTCGCTCCCCTCAGCCAGGAGCGCGCGCTCCTAATCAAGTACTCCCACACACTCACACTCGGCCTCTGAGGGCAAGCTGGCCCCGTCGGATCCCGCGGGCCAGATTGAAGATCGACGGTCCGTTCCTCTCTGCCGGGAGCGAGTATGAAGATTCACGATATCCTTCACGCCAAGGGCCGCGGGGTCGTCACGATCGCAGGAGACCGAACGGTGTTGGACGCGGTCCAGCGGCTCGTGGAGCACAACATCGGTGGACTCGTGGTGGTCGATCACGAGGAGCCGATCGGTATCCTGACCGAACGGGATATCTTACGTCTCACGGCCAGATCGGCAGGCTCCCTCGGATCCATGCAGATCCGTACGGTCATGACGAGGGACCTGATCACGGCCACTCCGGAGCATGAGCTGCTCTCGGTCATGGAGATGATGACCCGTCACAAGGTGCGTCATCTCCCGGTCCTCAAGAAGGGTCGTCTCGCCGGGATCGTCTCGATCGGGGATCTCCTGAACGCGTGCCGTGTGCTGGCGGAGGAGGAGAACGCGCTTCTCCGCGACTACATCCAACAGGCCCGCTGAGGCGCGCCGTCCTAGCGAGCGCGACTCTCGGTGATCGCCGCGTAGACGAGCGAGCGGAGCTTCGCCTCGTCATCCAATCCGAAGGCGGGACTGATCTGAGTGAGGTGGACGACGACCAGCTCCTCGACGGGATCGACCCAGTAGTACGAGTGGTACGCCCCCAGCCAGCCGTAGTCCCCTTCAGATCCGGGGAACCCGCTCGCACCCACGTCCAGCCGAATGCGGAACCCCAGTCCGAAGCCGGTGCCCGGCTGCCAGTACACGTCTCCCGCCTCATAAAGGCCACCGGTGTGGTTGGTCGTCATCAACCGGACGGTGGTCGGCGAGAGGATGCGGGCTCCGTTCAGCTCACCTCCGTTGAGCAGCATCTGGAGGAAGCGGGAGTAGTCTCTGGCCGTCGAAAGCAGCCCGGCACCCCCGGAAAGGCTGGTCCGAGGGCCGCTCACGTACTGGCCCTGGCTTCGCATTCCCGGACCGTCGGGTGCTCGCGTGAGACCCTGGCCGAGCCTGGCGCCGTAGACCGTCACGAGACGGTCGCTCTCCTCGGGGGGCAGGTAGAACCGCGTGTCCCGCATGTCGAGAGGCTCGAAGATGCGGGTTCTCAGGAACTCGTCCAAGGGAAGCCCCGAGACCACCTCGATGACGGCTCCCAGGATGTCCGAGCTGAAGCCGTACATCCAAGTTTCGCCCGGATGAGCCTGAAACGGCAGCGTCGCGATCCGATCCACGGTCTCGCGAATGGGCTCTTCCCGGTGCGCGAAGTACCACCCGGTGATCCCCGCCTCGGCCCAGCGGTCCGCCGCGGGTCCGGAGCCGTACGTGATCCCGGCCGTGTGGGTCAGAAGATGTCGAAGCGTGATGGGTTGTTCGGCCTCGACCACCTGATAGCGCCCGTCCTGCGTCGGGACGGCGACGGTCGAGCGCTCGAAGGAGGGGAGGTACCTCGAGAGGGGATCGGAGATGAGGAGAGCCCCCTCTTCCTGGAGGATCATGATCCCCACGCTGATCACCGCCTTCGTGTGCGAGGCGATGCGGAAGATGTCGTCTGCACTCATCGGGTCCGCGACCTCACGGTCGCGCTGACCCACCGCGTCCTCGAATACCACATGACCTCGACGAAGGACGGTGGTGACTGCGCCGGGGATCCGTCCCTCATCCACGTACTCTTCGAGAACATCGGTCAACCGATCCAGACGCTCGGCCGACATCCCGACTTCCGCTGGCACGGCCCTGGGCAGCTCTTGCGCGAACAGGGAGCTCCCGAAGAAGAGCCCCACCAGAGCCCCTTTCGATGCGAGCCCCGCGCTATAGTTCACGAACGAGCCGCGACTAGGGGTTGTCGGACTCGACCCGAACCGCCTTCAGCACCTCCCTCGCGAGATCCCAGCGGTTGAATCCCTGTCGTCCGTAGTCCAGTCCCCTTCGCACGATCACCAGATCGCGAGAAGGCACGATGACGACGGATTGACCGCGGTTGCCCGACATCGCATAGGCGTCCGACGGCACGTCGGAGCGGTCGTCGGGGAGCAGCCAGAAGTGACCACCGTACTGGTTCCCACTCTGGGCCGTCGAGGGGGCCGGCGTCCGCACGAACTCGATCCAATCCTCGGACAGCAGACGCTCGCCGTCCCAGACTCCGCCGTTGAGATACAGCAGCCCCAACCGTGCGAGATCGCGTGCGGACGTATAGACCTGACTGCTCAGAATGAAGTCGCCGAAGCGGTCGACACCCAAGAGCGTGTTGCGCATCCCGATGCGATCCAGCAGAGCCTTGCGGGGGAACTCCAGGTAGGTCTCTTCATCCCCCAGGGCGAGCTTCATGGCATAGATCGCCAGCAGGGTTTCGTAGTTCTCGTAGTCGAAGTTCGTCCCGGGCTCGCGGATCAAGGCTTTACTGCG